>CAYJRS010000001.1:0-28722 GCA_964372845.1 Candidatus Woesearchaeota archaeon
TTTCTCAATTCAGTATCAAAAACAACTTCTCCTGTCTCCAAGACTTCTTTTGGATAATAAAATAGTAAATAAGTATAATCTTCTGTTTTATAATTATTTTTTCTTAACAAGAAATTATAGATATCCATTTGCACTTGATAATATTCATGAGTATCTTCTTTTACCGGAAAGCCGCGAGTTTTATAATCAAGAATAATTAATTTTCCATTTTTAGAGACTAGAATATTGTCGACTGCGCCGTGCAATAAAATTCCAGATTTTTTATCCAGAAATTCAATTCCTTTTCTATTATTTCTCCAGATCTCAAGCAGTTTTTTATCGTTGAAAAGCTTACAATCTTTGCAGCTTTCTCTGATTTCAGGAGGTAGCTCATTTCTTTCCATGAACCTGTCAAAATGCTTTTTCAAGATTAGATCCATTCCAGAGGGCAAAGAAGGAAATATTGCTGAAGGCCTTTTTATTCCCTTAATAATCTGCAGATAGAAGCATCTAGGACATTCTAGCATTAAGTTTATTGTTGATGGTGAAAGTTTAATTTGAGTCATTTTCCAGTAATTTTTCTTTTATCCTTAAATTCCAATTTGTTTTCACTTGTAATTATCTTTTTGCCTGTTTTTTGTTCGATTTCTTTTCTTGTGTTTCCCGCTATTGTTCCGCCCTCTTTTGCAACTTTTTTATTTTCGTTAAATGTTTTAGGCTCTTTGCTTTTGGATATCTCTGTGGTTGTTGCTTCTGCTAGCATATTCAAAACTAATTCTAAGTTAGACATGTTATCCCTTAAATTTTCTTTTTTTAGACTCTTAAACTCCTTGTATTTTCTTGTGGTTAATCCGTCTGTCCAAGCTTTAGTGATCTCATCAGTTAAAATAGCATAGCCTGCTCCTTCTTCTACCCCTCTTTTTTGCCATTCATCTGTTAATTCTTTTCTTACTTCAATGGATTTTAATCTTTGATTTATCCATTCTTTTGAATATCCTTTCTTTAGATATGTTTGAAGCGCTCTTTGAATTGCTTTTTCAGGATCTGCTATTTCATCAATTCTTTCGCTTCCCACTTTCGCAAGCCATAATTTAAATGGTTCAGCTTTTTTAGATGGAATTGATTGGATTAATCTTAGAATTTGTTCAGTATTACCAACATCTGTAAGATAAAACTTTCCGTCTGATGACTGCATTCTCAGTTGGTTACAATTTGTAACCAACTCGCTACCTTCCTTATTAAGTCTGTGTTTAAGAACCTTCCAATAACTTCCAGGATTGAGGCTTTCTGTTAATATAGAAATAACATCAATAATACTAAAAAACCATTCCTCTTTTTCACTATCCCAGACTCTACGTACTTGTCTTTGATTAAACAATACAATTGAGTTTTTGTCTTCTACCATTTATTTCCCCTACTAATATTTTAATCATTTTTTCAGCAGCCCGACTTTAGCGGACAACTCAATTTAAATTATCTATGGTTACTAAGAAATAAAGACTTTTAAGTGTTTTTATATAGAATTTAATCTACCTTTAATGCTTCTAATATCTTGTCGAGTTTTTCATTTATTTGAGCTAATTCCCTTGAAGATTGATTATTCCTGTTCTCTGGTCCGGGACCCTTATTCTTTTTAAAACAAGCATCACAGAAAACTGGCTTGCCTGCAGTTGGCTTGAAAGGAACTTCACAGCTTTCGCCGCATGAATCACATGTTACTTTATGCATTGAGCGATCTTCTGAGAACCTTGGCCTGAAATCCTTTCTATTAGAAGGCCTTCTATCAAATCCTCCTGAATCTTTTCGATTGGAATCTCTTCTGCTTGACCCTCTTCTACCTGATCTTCCAGAGCTTCTTCTGCCGGTGTTTTCGTAATCATCTGGATTAAATTCTTTCATTTTATAATTACCTAAATTGTGCTAATGATTTAATCTCCCAAATTTTATTTATAAATCTTGCTAAAGCATAGCTAAAGCTATTCAAAAGAAAAAAACAAACACAATTCTTACTAAGAATTAATTGTTTTAATTATTCTTTTCTCACTTTAACAGCTTTGGGGCCTCTATCGCCTTTTTCTACAACAAATTCTACAGAATCATTCTCGCGCAGAGTTACTCCTGCTTCTAATCCTGTTTGATGCACAAAGTATTCCTTTCCATCATCTCCGGAAATGAACCCAAAACCTTTCATTTCATTGAAAAATTTTACCTTTCCTTTCATTTAGATTCTCCTTAAATAAAATAGAATTTATCGGTTTTTAAGGCTTTTTATTGATGAATTTTTGTGTTAGCCAAGGATTTGTTTTCTTACCCTTTACTTTTAATTATTGTAAATAAAGGGTAAAAGAAAACTTGTATCAATTTAAAGTCTTAATCTTGTTTTTAATCATCTTCTCAACCAGCTCAGACATATTTAAATGATGTTTTCTGCAATAATCTCTGAATTCCCTCGCTATCTCTCTATCTATTGTGAAATTCAATCTCGCCTTTGTTATTGTTTTTCCTGTTTTTTCAAATTCTTCCAAGGCTTTTAATGCAGATCCTTTTTCTTCCATTAGCTGCATTGCCCTTGACAAAAACTTACTTTGTGATGGCATTTTCTATTCTTCTTTGAATATTTTTTAATACATATCGTGTGTATAGATTTTGAATAAAGTTTTATTCATTATTCTCCTCTTCATATAACCTCTCTAACGGGTTTTTTATTCCTTTAAATCGCTTATTTCTATACTGATTGTATTTTTCTGAATACTTTCCCCAATTAGGACCTCTTTTAACTATGTACAAAGGTAACTTCTTTATAGGAAATTCCCCTATATTATAAGATAAAATCCAAAGGACGGTATTTTCTCTTTCTAGTACATGAATTGCTTTATTGATTCTACACGCACAACATTCAACTGCTAAAATTTCATTGTTTTTTTTGGCCAAAATATCCACCCTTCCGCCGTGGATTGAGACTTCATAGCCTGCGAATTCATATCCCTTCTTTTCGAATAATCTTCTTGCTATGACCTTATAGTCTTGTTGAGGAGAGGTAACTCCTTTCATTTCTTTGTTAGTTACTTCTATATCGGTTACCCATTCTTTTGTTATTTTTATGGCATCTCCTTGTAAAAAAGTAGCTACCATCAATGCATTATCAAAATCTTCATACCGGGGGTCTCCTTGCTGGAATATATCTTCAATCATTCTTATTGTTTTCATTGAAATTTCAGTCAAAAACATCACCCACTTTCTCTTTTAATTCTTTATCCATATCAGAGATACTTTTAGTCCCATACAAATCCATTGTTGTTTTATAAGAAAGATGACCAAGAACTCTTTGAACTACTTCCAGGCTTAATCCTCTATCCTTCAAAATTCTAGCACAACTATGCCTCAAAATATGCGGGTTTATATTTTTTAGCTCTGGAACAGGATTTTTAAGACGTGCTCTTTGTCCTGCTTTTGCTACAATCCTGTTTATCTCTGTAGTGGAAATGTGCTCTTTTTCATTCAGGCTTGATACAGCAGGAAATAAATATCCTTTACTAGGATTATCAAGAACATGGCGAGTATAGATTTTAAGATCCTCCCCTAGTTGGTCTGAGAAGATTGTTGCTAATCTTTCAATGTTCTTCTTTCCATAAATCCTTATTTTATTTGTTTCTAAGTTAAGGTCTTCAACTTTTATTTGTGCTAATTCAAACCTTCTTAGTCCACAATATGCAAGAAGCTTTATTACGACTTTATCTCTAAGCTTTTCTGTAGATTTGATTAAAAGTTTTATTTGATCTTCTGTTAAATGAAACTGAGAACGAGCATGGCCTTTTCTCCATTTTTCTCTTTTTTCTTGATTATCGTTAATTTCTACCATCTTTTTTAGTTAAAAATGTAAGCAATTATTTAAATATTACGTTTTTGGTATGTTTTATTACCTTTTTTGTCAGGTTTTGTATAAAGTGTGACGTTTTTTAGGGAAATAAATTAAGAGTAAAAGCTTTAAGAATTGATTAGAAATTTTATTTTAAAAATGTTTTAATAATTGCTTAAAAATTTTTGTTACTCTTTTTCTTGGCTTGCAATGTGCTCCCAATAGTGAGAGGAGCGCGTGGGGCGATCTTTTCTATAATTTGCCCTCTTTAAGATGGATAATGGCAGCCCATTTGTCCTTTCTTCAACTTCTTGCTGATAGAGGCTTTTACTCGCATTAGGGTCTTTCATGGCAACCTTGACACTGCACAAATATCCTTTATAATTTTCATAATGCGTTCTTTTATTCCCATCTCCTGCATAAAAAGAGGCAATACTAATAGCAGTTTGTAGATCTGAAAACATTTCTAGAGTTTGCCTTGCTTGTGTTTCTGTGATGCCTGCAGACATTAAGTCTACTATTTCCTGGCTTAAATCTCTTTGATCCTGTAATGCCTTTTGCTCTTTTTTTCTCATCGTTTAAGCATTTACTAGCACTTGTTTAAATATCTTATTATTAATCTTAATGGGTTTTGCTAAAAAATTTTAAGTTATACTAAAAATATTTTATTATTAGAGCTGATTTTCTTATTATCCTATTTGAAACAATAAATAATCCAAAAAAACTAATGAACTAGTAACTAGCTAAAGAATATTCGTATAATGAACTTTCTAATCTATGCTTTGTGAGGTTCGAGAGCCCATAATTTCTCAGGTTGATGGTAGATTCACCCATTATATTTAGCCATCTATTTGCTGTAGGCAGCGGGGCTACCAATCTAGCGAGGACTAATGTTATTAATCCCCATATGGATACAACCTCTTTACTTCTTTCTGTTTCCATAGCTAATTCACAGTAAAACTCATTTATATAGCTTGTCGTGGCTAAATTCTTAAATATTTTTAGAAAAAAGAGGAAGTTTTAAGATAAAATCTTTTAGGTTTTAATTAAATCTTTTAAACGTTTATCTCGTTCAAAGGCTAAATCTCCTAGAGTTAATCTGTTTTCCTTCAAAATCCCTTCAAATTTTTGATATGTTGAGGATATTGGAAAGATTTCTTGCCCTTGATTCATCTTTTGTGCCCTGATTGCTACATTAATGGCTGCAATGCTTTCTATAATGATAAGATCTCCTCCATAAAGTTCTATTAATCTATCAAAATGGGGGGCCGTTGCTAACATTTTTTAAGTAAATCCGGTTAAATTAATTAATTTTTTGCTTTTATTTTGTTTTTAATTACCTTCTTTTATGGTCTTTAACAGTTTTTTGGTCTTAAGATCGCCTCTTAAATAAGGAAAGCTCCTCTTTGTTAAAGCAATAAATACCTGCTTTCCAATCCTTTTCTTTTTTATAAGATTATATTCTACTAATAAGGATATATAAGAAGAAATTAGTGGTCTTACATCTTCATAATTCTTATTAGGATACCTTTCTTCAACTAATTGTTTTAGAGGTATCCAGTTTTTTGCTCCCTCTTCATGTAATTTAGCCATTATCTCTAAAAGATTTTTCTGTAATGTAGTAAGGGAATTCCACTCAGATTCTGAAGGTTTAATGTCAAATTCTTCTTCATCCTCAAAAGACTTAGTGGATTTTTGCTCTATATTCAAAAGCCTTAGTTCAATCTGCTCCAGCTTTTGTAAAAGCTTATTGTGGTTGTGGTGATGATCCTCTACACGCTTATGCACGTGCATGAACTCTTCCTTTATTTTAGCAAATGAACTTTCCAATGCTTTATTCATCGGGCTTAATTCTCTTTTAATGTGTTTTGATAACCCTTTTTTGAACAGCCATGAGATCATAATAATAGCATTGTTATTGTAATATAAAAACGTTTTGGTGATTTTACTACATGTTCTATTACATGTAATATACATGTAAGATACGTAAGTTACATGTAATATTACGGATTTTTGTGTTAGTTTTACGTTGATAATTATTTTCGAATAAAAACTCAGCAAAAATGTGCTAGGAGATATTTTGAATGGGTTTCGTGTAAAAATGGATTAATCATCAGAAAATGATGGATGAGTTTTAGAGAATTTAGATCGTTTGCAATAGTCGAGGAAGGTTAGTATTGATCAAAAACCCGCTTCTGAGAGGTGTCAGATTGATAATAAAGGTCTGTAAGCCGTTTTTTAAGGTTTAAGTTGCGGAAATCGGGTGAAAGTGAGAGGTTTATAACCTTATTATTGATTCTTTTTCTGAGAATTGGAGAGCCTTTTTGGATTAATCTGTTGATATAGCCTCGAATAGAGCTTTCTGAGAGCTTTAGATAGTTTGCCAGATCTGAGAACTTAACTGGGCTTATTTCTTCTTCTAATTGATAAAGTGAGAGGAAGACAAGGAGTTCCTGCTTTGTAAGGGTGTTAAAATGAGCCTCAATATCGTCATTTAGCCTTGAAAGTGTGTTTGATTGTTGAATAATTGTTTGTTGGTTTGTTTGTTTGTTTGTTGGTTTGTTGAAGACCCCTTCATTTCCTGTGGAACTTTTTGGGGTTAGATTGGCTTTTAATTGATCAATTTCTTGTTTTAGTAAAAATAGTGTATTTTGCAGTTCTAGCATGTCTTTACGGGCTTTTTTAAAAGAATTTATTACATTTTCTTTGAAATTTTCATCTGGATTCATTTTTTTATAGTAGTAGCGGATGTGTTGAAGTTTTATGTTTGTTTGTTGAAGTTTATATATTTTTATGTGTTTAAGTGTTGAAGTTGTGTTGAAGTGTTTGTTGGTTTGTTTGATAACAAAGGCCAAACTGCAGAATTTGTGGGTTATAAGGCTTTAGAACCACAAATTTTATAAATAAGGCTGAGCGGTAGTAGTTAACCAAAACAAATAAAATAATAGGAGCGTGAAAAAATGGCTGATAGTGTTGTTGTAAGGTCTAAGATAAAAGAGCATGCACAAGGATGTAATGTCTCTGGTGATTTTGCTGAAGCTTTAAGTCGCGAGGTTGTTGGTTTGATTAAAAAAGCTGCTGAAAGAGCCAAAGCAAATAATAGAAAAACTGTTTCTAGCAGGGACCTTTAAAGAGGTCTCTCTTTTATTAAAGAACTAACCAATATAGTCTTGCTCTCTTCCTTTGGGGGTTATAGTTGGAATGGGCATATGAGGTGGCAGGTTTACTTCTTGCGCCATATTTAATGCCTTTATTGTGCACCGAACAATTGCAGTATTAAGAATTTGGGCAGTCACTTCTTGATTGAAGTTTTTGTTCTTTTTCCAGTCACTTAGGATTTGTTTGACAATTTTTTCATCATCTAGATAGAGAACGTTTCCTTCAATTAATACTCTGCCAATATTAGGCTGATAATCAACGGTGTATTCAAATGTAAACTTTAATCCGGGCTTCTTAGTGGCTTTTCCCATTTCAATGTCTTCATTTTGAACAGAGGTAATAGTGATGTTGTGGGTTGCTTTCATCCCTTTTTGCAGCTTCTTGCTTCTTTCTGCAATTGTTTTTTCTAAATGAAATCCGACGATAGGCATATCAACAGGAGATTTGGGAACTTATATAAGCTTTGCTACCCTTATTGTTTAGATGGTTGACATTTCCAAACTTCTAGAGCTTGAAGGTTTTAAAAAAGTAGATTATATATCTAAAGAATTGCACCTAACAAGAAGAGAATTGTCTAGAATATTAGAATTGAAAATAGAAATGGTATCAGGAGCACTTAAGAACGGTTTTGTACCTCATGACATGCCAGAAAATGATAAAGTTCATGAGAGAATTTATAATATTACTTTTCTCTTTAATTATTTGCTTGAGATGACAGATTACAGATCGAAACACTTACAGGAGATGTGGAGAAATACTGGTTTTTGGGATTCTGCAATAATTAAGCCTCCATGGTATGAAAAGGGCCTTAAAAATTACCTGTTTAGAGAAAGGTATAAGGGGCTGGAGTCTTGTATAGAATGGATTAGCAGATATTGATAATCTACATCTTTTCCAATGGTTTTATTCCCATTAATTCCATACTTGTTTTAAGGGCTTGCTGCGTTGCTTTTACTAGTGTTAATCTCGATTCTTTAATTGTCTTTTCTGCTGTTAATACCGGATACTTATGATAAAATTCGTTGAAAAGGTGCGCTAGATCTAATGAATAATGTGCTATAAGATGTGGTTTATATTTTTCTGCTGCCTCCTCGATTATCGAAGGAAACTTTGAAATATGATTTATTATTTTATGCTCTATTTCTTCTGTAAAAACAAATGCTGGTTTGAATATTCTTGCTTTTTTCAAGATTGATGAGGCTCTTGCATGGGTATATTGAATATAAGGTCCTGTGTCACCTTCGAATGAGAGCGATTTCTCTGGAGAGAAGATAAAATCTTTTAATGGGTCGTACTTCAATAAGAAAAACTTTATTGCTGATTGTGCAATTATTTCTGACCTTCTTTCAATTTCTTTTTTTGAAATTCTCTTGTAGCGCTTTTTGAGCTCCTTTCTTGCCATCTCATGCATTCTATCTAGGAGAGAATCTGCATCTACAACTTTTCCTTCTCTTGACTTCATTTTTCCTTCTGGCAGATAAACCATTCCATGCGGTAAATGGAAATAATTTCTTGCGAATTTACAATTGAGTAATTCTAGTATTTTGAAGAGGATTTTGAAATGATAAATTTGCTCTGAGCCGACGATGTAAACCATCTTGTCCATGTGAAAGTCTTTATGGCGCTTAATTGCTACATAGATATCTTGAGTGATGTAAATTGAGGTGCTGTCTGCTCTTAAGAGAACTTTTTCTCCAAGGCTTTCCAGGTTTGCGACTATGTTCCCTTCTTCATTCTTATGGAAGACTCCTTTTTTTAACCCTTCAAGAATTATTTCTTTTCCCTTTTCATAATGCTGACTTTCTAAGTATGCTTTCTGAATTTTCATACCAACCCTCTTGTAGGTTTGATTAAATCCTTGGATTGCCCAGGTATTCATTTTTTTAAAAAGAGCTAATGTTGTCCTGTCTTTTGCCTCATATTTCTGCACTAGTTTATGGGCTTCATTTTCTAGCTGAGGATCTTCTGCAGATTTTTTTGCAAATAAAACATAAAAGTTTCCGACGAAATGATCTGGCTTTTTATCGGGCTTTTTGTTATTCCCATATAATTTATATGCAAGGGCTGATTTTGCTATATGAATTCCTCTATCATTAATAATATCTACTGGAATTGCCTTATTTCCAATTGCTTCCTGTAGATTTTTGATTGAGATTCCAAGTACCATATTCCTTAGATGGCCGAGATGCAGTGGCTTGTTTGTATTTGGACCTGGAGACTCTATCACAATTTTCTTACTGCTCTTCTTGAGCTTCTTTGGCTTTAAGATAGACGATAAGATAAGCTCTGCTTGAATGCTCTTGTCGAGAAAGAAGTTTAAATAAGGGCCTGCTGGCTGGATTTTTTCTATTCCTTTTACTGGCTTAATTTGTTTTGCCAAACTAGCTGCTATTTCTGCTGGGCTCTTTTTTTCTTTTTTTGCTAATTGAAAGCAGGGAAATGAGTAATCGCCTAGCTCTGGAGAGGGGGGTGTTTCTAAATTTATTTCTTTTAATTTTGTATATTTCTTTAATAAATTGACTATTTGCGTTTGCATTGCTTTTGAAAATTGAAGGAAGTTATTAAATATTGCTGAAAATCGTTAAAATCTGATATTTTGGTAAAACGCCTAACTTAGTAAAACTTAAATATATGTTGATTTTTAAGGGATTATGGTGAGGTTATCTGAGGAGACCATTAAATTATTGAAAGAGGATATTTTAAGCATATTAAATGATAATTCTAGGAAAAGTATGTTTACTAAAGAGGTTGCTAAGGAGCTAAGGAGAGACAAGGAATTTACGCTTAAGCTGCTTTTGGAAATGAAGGAATTGGACTGGGTTGAAGATGTTTATGGAAGAAATGCAAGAGGGAATAGGAAGATGTGGAGGATAAGCAAGGATTTATTGAAGGCTTGGAACGAGAAATAATTACTTTAACTTTTTTAAGATTTTTTCTTTTCCTTTCCAGTCTAGCACTTCTTTCAAGACTTCTTCTATTCTCTCTACCGGAATAATCTTTATTTGATTTCGTTTTTCTTCTGACAAAATAACATCGTTGAGATTTGTCTTTGGAATTATTAAATGGGTTATTCCTGCTCCTATTGCTGCTTCTGCTTTTTGAGTAACTCCTCCTACTGCTAATACTTCTCCACGAACTGATAAAGAGCCCGTCATTGCGTAATTCTGCTTTACTGGTGCTTTTGTGAATGCTGAGACTATTGCTGTTGCAACTGCTATCGATGCTGAGTCTCCTTCTACTCCTGAATATGTGTAGAGAAATTGGACAAAAATATCGTATTTTTCCTTTAAATCCTTCCCGAAGTATTTTAGGATAATTGCTGAAACATTCTTTACTGCTTCCTGCGCTATTTTTCCTAACTGGCCTGTTGCTACTATCTCTGTCCCCTGCATTCCTCCTGGAGTTACTTCTGACTCTATTGGCAAAACAATTCCTGATAAAGAAGTTTCTGTACCCATTACTGCTAATCCATTTACTCTCCCGATGATTTTTCCCTTTATTATTATCACTTCGTATTTCTTTTTTTCCTCGATGTATTTATCCGCTAGCTGCTGCTCTAATGGGCGTGCTAAAATCTTGGCTCTTATCACATGATCTCTTTCTGTTATATTTTTTCCTTCTTCCTTTGCTAAATCTCCTGCTGCTCTCACTAATCCGCCTAATTCTCGCAGATGTAATGTTAGTTTTCCTGATGTTCCTGCCCTGCGCTTTGCCTCATTAATAATTTCCTCTACTGCAGCTAGTGAGAAATGCGGAATTTTTTTATCTTTTACAACTTCTTGAGCTATGAACTGCGCAATTTTCATTTGGTTTTCTAATGTGTCGTCCATGTCATGATTCATGTGTATCTCGTAACCATAACCTCGAATTCTTGATCTTAAGGCCGGATGCATTTTTACAATTGTTTCTTCATTGCCTGCTGCGACTAAAACGAAATCTGCAGGGACTGGCTGCGTCCTTGTCATTGCTCCTGATGAATGCTCTGACTGACCTGTTATAGGATATTTTTTTTCCTGGAGAATCGATAGCAATTCTTGCTGAGATTTTGGTGATAGCAATAAGATTTCATCTAAAAATAAAACTCCTCCATTTGCTCTGTGAACCATGCCTGGAACAATCCTTTCATGTGGGGGGGTTCCTAGACCGCCAGATTGTAATGGGTCATGAAGTACATCGCCGAGTAGAGCTCCTGAATGCGAGCCAGTAGCATCGAGAAACGGCGCAGGATCATTTTTCTTATGTGTGATTAATGGCTTTGGTATCATTGCCAATCCAGTTAAGGTCTTTAGAAATCCAGGCGCTCTTGAGAATAACATGAAGCCGATGAAAAGAATCCATATAACTGTTGAGACCCCCTGGACAATTGCAATCGGACCATAAGGAGATTCTTTAAATGCATTCCAGAGAAAATAACCTAAGAAAAATAAAAATATTGATCCCATTATTAATAAATAAAAGCGCCTTGATGATAAGCTATTTTCAAAGCTGTTTCTGAGCTTGACTATTGTCTTTTCTCCTTCTTCTGCAGGGAAGGTTTTTATTATCGGATTATTTGGATCTTTTTCATTTGGGTAGCAGAGAACATCCTGCAATTCATTTGCTGTCGGCAATAATTCTGCTAATGCCTGACCGAGAAGAGATTTTCCTGTTCCTGGATGACCTATGAGCAGAACATGACGACGGTGCTGAGCTGCCTTCTTGATTAACTGCAAACCTTGATCCTGTCCTATTATCTGCTCTGCTATTTTACTTGATACCTTCAATTCTGAGGTTGTCTTGAAATTCAGCATTTTTCAGAACCTATTCGTGGATATTTTAAATTTATCGTAGAAAACAAGGTTTTAAAGTTTATTGCTTTTATTTTTAGATAATGTCTTCTTCTGCCAAAACAACAAAGTCTCCTAAGGCAATTACTGCTGAGAATGGAATAAGTAATTCTCCTGATTTTGAAGATTCCAGTTCTAAGTCTCGAGTATATGTGGTTGGGTTTTTAAGAATAATTTGGATTAATTCTCCTGTTTTGGTTTCAAAAACAACATCAGCAACCTCTCCAAAACGCTTTCCTGTCTTGCTGACTACTGTTTTTCCCAATAATTGCTTGGAATATTTTTTGTCTTCTTCTGGCATCGTATCTGATAATTAAACGCTGTTTATAAATTTTTCTTATTTGTAATTATTGTTATGGAGATTGTGTATATTCCAGATATATTTAATACTGACTACTGACTTGACTTAATATTGACTTTATTGACTTACCCCTGACACCATTGTTTCCTATGCAGATTTAACCTTAAATCCTTTGGTTTTAAGCCTATTTTAACCTTATTTTTTATATTCTTTCCTTGAGAAATTAATTTTTTAGTTTTTTATGCTAGTTTTTAGGATAAGTTTTGTGTTTTTGCTTAAAAGTTTTTGTCAGAATTTTTGTTTTTTAAAATTTATTTATCGACGGTATATTTTATTTTAGTTTTAAGTTTTTCCGTTGTATATTATATATATCTTGTATTATATTTTATTTAATATATATTTTGTAGCGTTATAACTAAATAGTTGTTTAACTAAAATGGTTTTTCTTGTGCAGTGATTATTTTAAATCTTATTGGATGATTTTGGGTTAGGGGGTTGCAGATGCAATAGAGGTGTGGGTGAGGCTTCTTTTGGAGAATTGTTTAAATATAAGTTGTGTTTTGTTTTTATGATGAGCAGACCTAAACAACTAAGCGGGTTCTTTGAGAATTATATGAGGAAAGATCCATTGTTTGCGAATAAAAAAGCTTTGCAGGGGAATTATACTCCTGATACTATACCACATAGAGATGAGCAGATACAACAGATTGCTGGAATACTGGCACCTGCTTTGAGGATGGAGAAGCCCAGCAATATTTTTCTTTACGGGAGAACTGGGAGCGGGAAGACTGTTGTGAGTCAATATGTTGCTGATCAATTAATGAAAGCTGCGAGAAAGAAAAATGTGAATCTGCAGATTTTTTATTTAAATTGCAAGATGAAAAAGGTTGCTGACACCGAATATAGGTTAATGGCTCAGCTTGCTAACAGTTTTGGTGCCAAGGTTCCTGCTACCGGGCTGCCGACTGATGAGATTTACAGGCTTTTTTTGGAAAAAGTTGATGAAGAAGATAAAATGATTGTGCTGATTTTGGATGAGATAGACCAGTTAGTTAATAAAGCAGGGGATGGAATATTATATAATTTGACTAGAATAAATTCTGAGTTGAGAAGGGCTGAGATATCTTTTATAGGAATAAGCAATGATCTTGTTTTCGTCGATAATTTAGATCCGAGAGTTAAGAGCAGCTTGAGCGAGGAAGAGCTGGTTTTTCCCCCATATAATGCGCTGCAACTTCAGGATATTCTGAAAGAAAGAGTAGGACTTGCTTTTAAAAAAGGTGTCATTGAAGAAGGCGTGATTGAAAAATGCGCTGCGTATGCTGCAAGAGAGCATGGGGATGCGAGAAGGGCTTTGGAGCTAATAAGGGTTGCTGGTGAGATCGCTGAGAGAAAAAATAAGAATAAAGTGAGTGTTGCTAATTTGGATGAAGCTGAGGAGAAGATTGAGAGAGATAGAGTAGGTTACATAGTCAAGACACAGCCTAAACAAGGACAGATAGTTTTGTACAGCATCTTTAATCTTGATTTAAAAGATAAAGTTTTTACTGGGGATGTGTATAGTGTTTATAACGATAAATGCAAATTATGCGGATTAAAACCATTGACTCAGAGAAGAGTGAGCGATATTATAGCTGAGCTGGATATGCTCGGGATAATAAATGCGAGAGTTGTTAGCAAAGGGAGATACGGAAGGACGAGGGAAATTTCTCTTGCAATACCAAATAGCTCTGTTGAGGAATTAAATGAAACCCTGGAGGGCAGCTTGGGAATATGAATGTTAATAATAGGGTGAGGTATTTTGCTGACAATGGGTTCCTTGTTAGTCCAGAATTACTAAAAAAAATTAATTCTCTTGATACTAAAAAAATTTTGGAAAGAATAAGCAAAGACGTTGTCGTTATAAATGAGGACTTGGTCAGATGCACCGAGGAAAACAGAAATAAGAAATTGAATTGGATGAGATTTGATTATGCAAGGACTATGTTCGAGAAAAAAGGCGCTGATGACGAATATAATTCTTTTTTAGATGTGATATTTGAAAGAGAAGTTGAGATTAATGGAAACGGGGTTGAGAATTTTTTAGAGCAAGAAGATGCTGAGGGTGCTGATGGGGGCGTTGTTGTACTTCAATCCTACAATGAAAAATCCAAGAAAATGTCTGTCGAGGATTTTGTGTCATATTTTAATAATAGATATAAGTTCCTGAAAGAGCTTCTGTGTAGTAGATTAGAGTTGAGAGAAGCTGTTTCCATAGGGAGGGTTGTTAATAAAAATAACGAGAGAGTAGCGTTGATAGGCGTTGTTGATGATAAAAGAATAACGAAAAATGGTAACCTGTTAATCGTGCTTGAGGATTTGAGCGGAAGAATAAATGTGGTTATTAATAAAAATAGAATTGAAATGAAAGATGTGGCTAAAGAAATTGTGCATGATGAGGTAATTGGCGTCGTCGGAAACATTAGCAATGGCTTTGTTTTTGCTGATAAAATTTTCTTTCCTGACGTTCCTGTTACTAAGGAGCTGAAAAAAAGTCCTAGCGAGGAATATGCTGTTTTTATTTCTGACTTACACGTCGGAGGCAAGTCTTTTTTGGAAAATGATTTTAATCGATTTTTGGAGTGGCTTAACGGAAAAAACGGAAATGAAGAGCAGAATAGTATAGCTAATAAAGTGAAATACCTTTTTGTCGTCGGCGATTTGATTGAAGGGATAGGCATTTATCCAGGACAGGAAAATGATTTGAAGATCAAGGACTATCATGAGCAATATAGGAAATTTGCAGAACTTCTTGAGAGAATTCCCAAAGAGATAAATATTATTTTTTGTCCAGGCAACCATGATGCTGTAAGACTGGATGAGCCACAACCTGCCTTGGGAAAAGACCTCCTCGGAGATTTGCTGAAGAGGAAAAATCTTTTTTCTGTGAGCAATCCAGCACTTGTTAATATAGGGGCTACAAGGGATTTTCCAGGATTCGATGTTTTACTTTATCACGGAGGGAGTTTCACTTACTATGCTAATGACGTCGAGGATATAAGACTGAAAGGAGGAGTTACTCGGGCGGATTTGATAATGAGGTTCTTATTGAGAAAAAGACATCTTGCACCTACGCATGCTTCTACCTCTTACTTGGCAGGGAATAGAGATTGTTTAGTTATAAGCAAAGCACCAGACTTTTTTGTTTCAGGACACATCCATAGATGCACTGTTTCAAATTATAACAATATTATTATGCTGAATTGCGGATGCTGGTTTCCTCAAAGCGAGTATCAGGAGAAAAGAGGAATTGTGCCTGAGCCTTCAAGGGCAATAATCGTAAACTTGCATACAACTGAAAGCAGGATAATTTATTTCGGGGATGAAAAAGAGCAAACAAATAGCTAATTATTTTGAATTGCTGGAAAAAGAAATTAATAAAGCATACAACTTAGCTAGGGCTGCAAGGAAAATGGGATTTGATCCTGTTGACGACGTCGAAATTGTCTTGGCCGAGAACATGGCTGAGAGAGTAGAAGGCCTGATCGGAACAATTGTTCCCCAAATTAGAAACGGTGGCGTTGTTGGAAGATTGCAGGAATTAGAGAATGAATTCGGAATGCAGGATTGGAGAGTTGCTTTTAAGATTGCAGAGGAAACTGCAGTCGAGAAATTTTGCAAATTCAAAGATAAAAGAGAAGCGATGGAAGTTGGTTTGAGGGTGGGTTTGGCATATATAACTGTTGGTGTTGTTTCATCTCCGCTCGAGGGCTTTGTCAGGCTCGAATTAAAAAAGAGGAGAGATGACAATAAAGAATATTTTGCACTATTTTTTTCAGGACCGATAAGGAGTGCCGGGACCACTGCAACTTGCGTTTTTATTGCATTATGCGATTATTTAAGAAGAAGGATGGGATATGCAGAATATGATCCTAGTGATGTTGAGATAAAAAGATACATAATGGAATTAAGGGATTTTCATGAAAGGGTTACGAATCTGCAGTATTTTCCAAGTGATGAAGAGATTGAGTTCATTGTGAAACATCTTCCTGTGCAGATATGCGGAGATGCTAGTGAGAGAATTGAGGTTAGCAACTATAAAGACCTTGATAGATTTGCCAGCAATTATTTGAGCAATGGAATATGTTTGGTTATTGGCGAGGGTCTGACGCAGAAGGGCGGAAAGTTTTGGAAGAGATTTAGCAGCTGGTGCAAAGATTTTGAGATGAAGGATTGGAAATGGATGAATGACTTTGCTGAGCTGCAGAAAAAAATTAGGAGCAAGGGAGAGAAAAGTGTTACCGGAGAGATTTCACCTGATTATAATTATCTAAAAGACATCGTTGCTGGAAGACCTGTGCTTGGACATCCGATGAGGAAAGGAGGATTGAGATTGAGATATGGAAGAAGCAGGATTTCCGGATTGAGCTCGACGTCATTGCATCCCGCTACTATGCATGTGCTTGATGGATTCATTGCAAACGGAACGCAACTAAAAATGGAAAGGCCTGGAAAGTCCAGCACGTTAAGCGTTTGCGACAGCATTGAAGGGCCAATCGTTAAATTGAGAGATGGAAGCGTTGTGTTCGTCGACAAAGAAGATAAAGCGAGAGAAATTGCGAAAAATGTTGAGGAGATTTTATTTCTGGGAGACATTTTAATTAATTACGGGGACTTTTTCAATCGAGGGCATAAACTAGTTAAGCCAGGATATTGCGAGGAATGGTGGCTGCTAGAATTCGAGGAGGCGGTTAAAGGAAAGGGACTGATTGAACTCAGCGAGGGGATTGATGTTGATAAAGAGGCTTTGAAGAGGATATTTAAAGGAGATTTGAAATTAAAAGGCGATGATGCTGTTAAAATTTCTATGAAGCTTGGTATTCCGTTACATCCTAGGTATACTTATCATTGGAATGATATTGTGCACGGGGACTTTGTGAAATTAATCGAATGGCTTTCTAAAAAAATGATTGTTAAAAGAGAGGATAATAAGATAGAGAAAATAATTTTGCCATTTGAGAAAGAACAGCTAGTTGATGATCCTAAAAGGACACTGGAGCAGATTGGATTGCCGCACTTAGTAGTTGCTAATGAGTACATTGTGATTGAGGAAGATGATGCTGCGGGATTTGCTGCGAGCTTGGGGTTTTTTAACGACGAGGAGAAACTTAAAGAGGTTACTATTGAAGAATTCGAGAACGTGGTTGATGCTGTTAATAAGATGAGCGTTGTGAAAATTAGGGATAAAAGCGGAACCTTTGTCGGTGCTAGAATGGGAAGGCCCGAGAAGGGGAAAATGAGAAAATTAATCGGAAGCCCGCATTGTCTTTTTCCTGTTGGTGAGCAAGGCGGAAAGATGAGGAGCTTGCAAAGCGCATTAGAAAAAGGTTATGTGAAAGCGGAGTTTAGTAGCTATTATTGTGAATCTTGTAGCAGGGAGGGAATTTATCCTGTTTGTGATAAATGTTGGAATAAAGCGGTGAAAGTGAATTATTGTGAAGTGTGCAGAATATTTTATCCAGAAGAAGAATGTAAAACTCACGGGGCGCTTAAGAATTATTCCGATAAAAAGCTAGATGTGCAGGATCACTTCAGGAATGTTCTGCAGAGATTAGGACTGAGGAGTTATCCTGATTTGATAAAAGGTGTTAGGGGGACGAGCAATTCCGAGCATATTCCTGAAAATTTGGTTAAAGGGGTGCTGAGGGCTGCCGAGGATGTGTATGTTAACAGAGATGGAACAACAAGATACGATATGACTGAGATGTGCATTACTCATTTTAAGCCGAGAGAGATTAATGTTGGAATTGAGCAGCTGAAATTGTTTGGGTACGATAGGGATGTGAATGGAAATGAATTAGAAAATGAAGATCAATTAATCGAGATTATGCCACAGGATGTTATTTTGCCTAGTTGCGATGATAGTTTTGATGACGGGGGTGACGAGGTTTTGTTTAGAGTTAGCAGATTTGTCGATAACTTATTGGATAAATTTTATGGCGTTGAAAGATTTTATGAATTAAAGGATAAAAAAGAGCTGATCGGGCATTTGGTGCTGGCAATGAGCCCACATACTTCTGCCGGCGTCGTTTGCAGGATAATTGGATTTAGCAAACTGCAAGGATTTTTAGCGCATCCTCTGTTGCATTCGATTATGAGGCGCGACGCTGATGGCGATGAATGTTGTGTTGTACTACTGATGGACGCCCTGCTTAATTTTTCTAGAAAACTACTGCCAGGACATAGAGGTGCGAGACAAGATGCTCCTTTAGTTTTGACTGTGAAATTAATTCCTGCTGAGGTAGATGACATGGTGTTTGATATGGACGTTATGTGGAGATATCCTCTTGAATTTTATAAGGCTGCTGAAAAATTTAAAGATCCTAAAGAAGTAGAAATTCTGCAGCTCATGAAAAGATTGGGAAGTGAGAAACAGTATGAGGATTATGGGTTTACTCATGATGTCAGCGATATTAATATTGGTGTTTTGTGCAGCAGCTACAAGAAATTACCGACGATGCGGGAGAAAGTTTTGGGACAGATGGAACTAGCTGATAAAATAAGGGCAGTGGATGAGAACGATGTTGCAAGATTAGTGATTGAGAGGCATTTCATGAGAGACATTCGAGGAAATTTGAGAAAATTCAGTCAGCAGCAATTCAGATGCGTTGACTGCAATATGAAATTCAGGAGAGTTCCTTTAAGCGGGGTGTGCAGCAAATGTCATGGAAGGATAATATTTACTGTTGCCGAGGGAAGCATTGTAAAATATATTGAGCCTGCTATGAGTTTGATCGGGAGATATGACCTGCCTGTTTACTTAAGACAGACACTTGAGCTAACTAAAAACATGATTGGAAGCATCTTCTTGCAGGATAAAGAAAAACAGATGGGGTTGGGGAGATGGTTTGGAAATGGAAAAAATTAAATTAATGTCCTCCTAGTTGTTCATCTGGTATTACGTACCCCCCCTTCTAATGTCTCCTCTTTTCTATAATGAAACATTATAATTTGTTTTCTCCCTTCATCTACTAAGACTGCATTATAGGTTGATTTATTATCTTCAATAACTTCATTCACTACTGCTTCTATCCCGTCGTCATAGAACCATATTTTAATTCCTCTCCATGGTTTAATATCTGGGAGTGTTTCATAATGTTTAATTAAATCTACTTCTAATCTTCCTTGAGAAGCATAAGTCCCTATAATTTTTCTTCTTTCCGTTATATCTTTGTAGCTTTTAAAGTCTCGATGCATCGTTAAATCTTTTTAGAAATGAAGTTTAAAAATATGAGTATCCTTTGAAATATATATAAGATTATAATAGGAAAAATAATATAACTGGCAATAATAAACATCCCATCAGATGATTTTTTCCTATTCCGACTAAAGAAGGAAGCATACCGATGAAACTTCCTATTACTAATGTCAACAAGCCGATATAAGAAGACAACCAAAATGCCATTCCTACGATTAGAACAATTATTGCGATGCAGAGCTTTTGATAATTTATTTTTGTAATTAATGAAGAGAAGATTCTTGCGAATTTTAAACTGAGAAATGTTGCGATTAACCCTGACACTAAAGCAACTGCCAAAAATAGAACTAAATCTTTTTGAGTTATGGTTTCCATTAATCTGCTGATGACTACTACTGCACCATTTCTTGCTTTGTTAATAGATGTTATTGCGATAAAGCTGGTTACCATTCCTAATGTTTCTAGGGAGCCGACGAGTATTAGAAATCCTTTGTCTGTTAACTTTATTATCTGGCTGCCTATTATTGCCGCCTGTGCAGGGCCTAGTCCCGGCATTAAACTTACAAAAGTTCCGACGATGCCTGCGCTGCTCATTGCCTTTACAACTTCTTTTTTTGGAATTTCTATTTTTGTTATTAATTGCTGAGGAATTTTTACATTGTCTTTTAAGCTGATCAATAAACCTGCTATTCCGAATAGGCTACTTAAAAGCGGGAAAAGTGGTTCTTTCAAGTCGAGATTTAAAACTCCAATACCGAAGATTCCTGCCAACATGAAGATGAAGAATGCCCAGAATTTTTTTCTTTCTCTAAATATCATGTATATTGAGATTATGACTAGAAGATAGCCTATGTAATTCTTTATTGATGAATAAAGGGCTGGAAGAAATTTCAGCAATAAAGGTGTTAATGCTATTCCTATGATTATTGCAAGAAAACTTCCTAATACTGTTAATGTAACCGCCTCATAGCCTTTCCCCTGTAGCAGCATCCTATGTCCCGGAAGAACCGACAATATTTTTCCTTCGCTATCTGGAGCACCAAGATAAACTGCTGGAAGAACATTGAGAAAAGTATGTGTTATGGCCATAGAGACTATATATATTGCCAGTATTATTGGGGTTGTATAGTTTAGAAGGAATGGCGATAAAGATAGGAGAAGTACATTTACTAGATTTACATGAAGCCCAGGAACTAAACCTGTTATTGTTCCAGAAATTGTTCCTAGTAAAAGTGCAATAACTATTTCTGTAAGCGCCATATCAATGGATTTTTTCTAGAGATTTCCTTACTTTTTTACTGCCTAATTTTTTTAGCTTGTTTAATAGTTCTTCATTTACTCTTATATGGTACTGTTTAGGATAGTTTAATTTCTTTTTATCTCCCGCCATATATTTTAAAAGAAGGTTATTCTTTAAAATACTATCTTTAAAAATAGAAACTCTTATATAGGTATTTGTCCTACAAATATAGTATGACAGAAAAACCAAATGAAATAGGAATCGTGCATTTGTGGGATCTTCCAGAAAAAGAAATTTATTTGGATTTTGAGAATTCTTATAAGGGTGGTCTTTTAAATACTGCTAGAATACTTGCAGGAGGAAAATGGAACGATCTGCCTAGGAAGATAGGAATTCCTCTTTTACATCATGGTGATTCTGCAATAAGGTCGTTCAGAAGAGGAAAATTAGCTTCTTTGTTTTTAATTAAGAAGGTATCAAAATTTTTAGTGGATAAAAAAGAAATTAAGTTTTCTTTAGATGAAATAGAAAAAAACGTCCTTTGTATAGCTTGCAAAAATAGCAAACAAAAGATTTTCTATCCTAGATTTCCAATTAATTTCAATACAAGAGAAGGGGCGATTATTATCTCAGCAATGTTTCATGATGGAGGAATTACCACAAGGGATTTTGCACCATTTTACTCGAATATTAATAAAGGGATGATTAAGAGAGTCAGCGATGCTATAGAGAAACTAATCGGAAATGTTCCATTTAATATTAGGAAAGGAAAGGAGATAGATTTTCCTAAACCCCTTGGGTTGATTTTTGTCTCATTGGGTTTAGTTCCTGGAAAAAGACAGATTAATAATCCTGAATTTCCTCAATTTATTTTTAATTATTCTAATGATTTAATTTGTGAATTTTTATCTCAAGCCATTGCTGATGATGGTTATATTTATTGTCCTAAGAAAAATTTTGGATACATTGCATTTAACTTTACTATCGACCTAACGAAGCTTTCTATTGGATTAAGACAGAATGTTAAAAATAATAAACTAGTTGACTATCTTCCAAATGTTTTATTATGTGATAAAAATTTATTTGAGAGATTAGGTGTTTCTGTTGGAGGTCCATATTTTGGTAATGAAAGATACTATTGTTATGGTGATGGCAAAGAAAAAAGATATACCCAAGAATGGAGAATGAATATAAGGGATTATAGGAGTTTAAATTTTTTAAGAAAACATTTTAATATTCCTTTAAAATATAAACAGGATAAATTAGGGGAGATTTCCAGAAAAAAGAGAGAACAAAGCGGAATTCGATATGAAATCTTAGTTCTCCTTAAGAAGTTGGGTAAAGCGTCAAGATTTGAGATTGCCGATAATGCAGGATTATCCGTTCGGACAACGGATTATAGCCTGATAATTTTTGAAAAAAGAAAATTAGTGAACTCTGAAAGATGTGAAAAAAGAAGAGATTCTATTATTTATTCTTTAACTGATGACGGGATAATGGAAGCCGAATTGTTTGAATAGTCTGGTGATTATTCTTGTTGATTTTATTTATAGATAGTTTTTTAATCTTTTTTAGTTACATCCTTATTTCTTCTACAATTATTTCAAATTCATTTTTGTATTCGGTTAATTTTCCAGTTACCTCTATCTGAGCATTTCTTTCTATAGGTAGTGGATCTTCTTTGAAAATTATTAATGGGATTATTCCTGAAGAATCTTTTATTTTAAGAATGTATAAACCTGGTGTTTCTTTTGTTGAAATTACTGTTCCTTGCACTTTGACTCTTGTTTCGAGCTGATCTTTGTTGAGATCTTTTATTTCTGTTAATTCAACTTCAGAATATTCCGATATTAGAAGGATTAGAAAAGTTCCTATGACTGAAACCATTAATGAAACTTTGAATAAGCCTTTATCTTGCATTATTTAGAAAAGATAATTTTATATTTAAAGATGTTTTTGTGTTAATGATGAATCTAGACCAGATGAACTTAAACCGAAATATTTAAATAGCGTTTTTTCTTTATTAAAGACCATGAAATTGATAGTAAATTTTCTTAATTGTATTTTGAAAGATTTTGTTAGTTTTGACTCTAATTTCTATTATTGGTATCTGTAGGTCTGGGTTTATTTTTCAGACTCGTAATGTTCTGTTAATAAGTTCAGACCCTCATTGTTCTTTATTTCCTTCCCATAGCTTAATGGCAAAGTAATCGGCTGTAGACCAATAGATGCCAGTTCGACTCTGGCTGGGGAGATTCAAATGGCTTGCATCCACAACTGTAAGGAGATTAAAAAAATGAAAACTAAAGCTAATGTAAAAAGTGGTGGTTGTCTTTATATACAAAGGAGATTTAGATAGTGCAGACTCTAAAATTTTATGGGTTACTGCAGAAGCAATACCAAGAGTTAGAGATGAAGGAGAGTTTTTAGAAAATTCCAGAGAATTAGTTGCAGAATTAACAAAACCAAAGGTATTACATGAATTGCAGGATCATAAAGGAGACTTAACAGCATTAGAAGAATCTATTGATGAGATTATAAGATATACATCAATTCCTGTAATTTTCATAACACCTGAAAAAGAAAGATATCAGAGAATAACAGACGGAAAGGAAGTTACTGAAGTAAAAATCTCAAGAAAAGTTGATATCCCCACATGGAAAACTAAAGGACATAAAAAATGTTTTCCTGTAATTGAAAAAAATGGAACTTACAGAATTTTTTTAGACACAATTTCATTTACTGGAAGAACAATAGAGGAAGTTGATAGACAATATGATATTCATCTTGTTGGAATAGAGCTAGTGGGAAAATATGCTATAGAAAAAGTATATGATCAACTAAGAATACCTATGGTGCGCTCTCAAAATGTTCCTGATTTTGATGGTATATGGCATCTTGATGATTTTGTTCAAGACATAGAAACTGAAGATAGATTTATGACTCCTTCAAGATTTTTGACGGGCGTATATAAAAACTTAAAAGATGCTAAAAGCAGAGAAGATTTTGAAAGAATATTAAGAGAATTTGGAATCAAAACAGAGCAGACATCACCAAATTTATTTTTGGAGCTTTCAAGACCAAATTCTTACTTAGCAAGAAGCTTCCATTCTGAACCTGAAAAAGTAGAAAAAATAGTGGGGTTAATAGAAAGAACGGAAAGACTATACGGAAGTAAAAATGGCAATTAATATAGGAATTGCTGGTTCATCATTTAATTTAACAGAAGAAGAAATTGGTGTAGCAAGAGCTCTTGGAAAGAAGATAGCTGGAAGTAAATCTGCTAATCTTTTTATTTGTTATGACAATGAATCCTTCCCTATGGAAGCTGGAAAAGAAGCATTACAAAGCAGAGAAGTTACTTGTTTTGTAACTGATAAGGATGAAGAATTAAAAGCAAAAAATCTAGGATTTAAAACAATTAATCTTAATCTTCCAAGAATGTTCAGAGAGATTGTATTTATTAATAATGTGGATTTATTAATTGTTTGTGGTGGAGGAAGCGGTACATTAATGGAGGTTACTTTTGCTTATCAGTTAAACAAGAAAATTTTTGTACTTAATGAAGTTAGAGGAAGTATTGATGTTTTTAAGGATAAGTATTTAGATAAAAGAGAAAGAATAAAAATAGAATCTATAAGTTTAGAAGATTTAGAGGGTATGATCTCTAATCAAAACAATACCTTTAAATTTAAGGGGGCTTTATTATAGATGATGAATTTAAAAGAGCGTTTTGATTTGGTAGTTAGGAATACGCAGGAGATTATAACAGAAAATGAATTGAGAAAATTGCTTGACGAGAAGAAACATCCTGTTGCCTATGTCGGATATGCCCCCACTAACAAAATGCATGTAGGGCATCTTATTCCTTTATTGAAAATAGGTGACTTCTTAAAAGCCGGATTTAAATTCAAATTTTTGATTGCTAATTTGCATGCCCACTTGGATGATAGGAAAAGCCCTTGGCATTTATTGGATGCTAGAAGTATATATTATGAAGAAATGGTGAAGGCTGTTTTGGAGACTTTAAAAATTGATACAAGCGGATTACAATTCGTTAAAGGGAGTGATTTTCAATTAAGCAGTGAGTATATCGCTGATGTGCTAAGGATGAGCACCGAATTAACAAGTAAAAGGGCTTTGCACTCTGCTTCTGAGGTTTGTCGAATAGAAAATCCTAAAGTTAGTACTTTGATATATCCGATAATGCAGGCTTTGGATGAGCAGTATTTAGATGTGGATCTGCAATACGGCGGTTCGGATCAAAGGAAAATTCTTATGATGGCAAGAGAATACTTACCTAAGCTAGGATATAAACCAAGAGTTGAGGTGATGACTTCGTTATTGCCAGGATTAACTGGAGGAAAGATGAGCGCTTCTGACCTAAAAAGTAAGATTGATTTGCTTGACTCTGAAAAAGAGATTGAGAGAAAAGTGAATAATGCTTATTGCAAAGAAGGAGAAGTCAAGGATAATGGAATTTTGGCTTTTGTCGAATATTTTTTGTTTCCATATAAAGGCAGATTAAAAATCGAACGGGCTGAAAAATTTGGCGGCGATATTAATTATAGTTCTTTTAACGAGCTGAAAAAAGACTTTGTTGCTAAAAAATTACATCCTGCAGACTTGAAACGTGCGGTAAGTAGAGAGATTAATAATGTGTTGGAGCCGGTTAGGAAAAAATTTGAAAAAAAAGAGAAATTGCTGAAAGAAGCATATCCATAATGTTTATTAATCCTTGAGAATATTTTCTACTTTATGTATAAGGAATATGCTGATTTTGCTTTGAAATTTTTAGAGAAAAATAATGTGCAATATGGTGAAGTAAAACTGGAGGAGCATGAAGAAGAGGGGTTAATTCTAAAGAAGGGGGTGCTAGAGGTAAGTGGGTTCGATCATTCTGTAGGTATTGGAATTCGTTTTCTGTTAAACAACTCACTCGGATTTATCTCGATTAATAGATTTGAAAAAGATTCCATTAAAAAGAATATAATGAAAGCTATCAGCTTGGTTCGCAAGGGAAACAAATTAAGCGAAAGAGTAAGGCTTTCAGAAGAGTCGATTCATAAAAAGAGATATAGGGCGCTCCAGAAAATAAAATTTAAAGACGTTAACTTGAGAGATAAGATTCAATTACTGCATGAAACTGATTCCAATGTGAAAAAAGCTGTTGGAAGATATTTGAGCCTGAGTTCTGACGTTGCTAGAAAATACTTTTTGACAACTGAAGGAGGGAGAATTATCTCTGAAATACCGAGAGTTAATTTTACTTATTTTCTTACTTTAAATTTAAATGGAAAGAGCGCGCAAAAATATTGGCAGTTTTGTAATTCTGGAGGGTATGAGCACGTTAAGAGATGGAATTTACCTAAGCTTATTTCAGATGAATATAAATCCATTGAAAAAAATTTGAAATATGCAAAAAAACCCCCTAAAGAAAACATTGATGTTGTCGTCGGGCCTGAAGTCACTGGAATAATGGTGCATGAAAGCGTCGGACACCCATTTGAAGCAGATAGAATATTTGGAAGGGAAGCTGCTCAAGCTGGAGAGAGCTTTATCAATAAAGAGATGATTGGCAATGCCATTGGAAATGGGATTGTAAACGTTGTGGACGATCCCACTTTGGAAAACAGCGCAGGATATTATCTTTATGATGATGAAGGTGTTAAGGCGAGAAGAAGATTTCTGATCAAGGATGGAAAAATAAATGAGTTTTTACATAACCGAGAGACTGCTGTCGAGATGAATATCAAAAGCAATGGTGCTGCAAGAGCCGAGGATTATGATAAAGAAGCTATTGTAAGAATGGCTAATACTTTCTTGTTACCTGGAGATTATTCCGAGGAAGAGCTAATTGAAGACATTAAACTAGGAGTTTATATCCGAGATTTTACTGAATGGAACATTGATGATAAAAGATTTCAGCAAAAATACGTCGGCAGCGAATCTTATTTAATAAAAAACGGAAAAATAAGATATCCTGTTTTAAGACCGGTGTTGGAATTAACGACGCCTGTTTTATGGAGCAGCATTGATGCTATTGGCAAGAATATTGAATATCATACTGGAACCTGCGGAAAAGGCGAGCCTATGCAAGGCGTACCTGCATTTCTCGGAGGGCCTAGCATAAGAATTAAAAATGTGAAATTGGGTTAAAATGGAAGCGCTAGAATATCTGATGAAGAAACTGAAACAGAAAAAAATAGATGATGCTGTCCTGACTTTTTCTTCTAATCATTCCAGACAGATTAAATTTGCTGATAATAAAATTGTTAAAACCGGAGTTGAGGAATTGCGCAACATAGGAATCTTCGTCGTGAAAGACAAAAAAATTCTTACTACTAGTTGCCATGACCTTATTGGAGAAGCTGGACTTTCTAATGCAGGCGAAGGATTGGCAGAGTTAAATAAGAAAAGCATGGATAAACTCGTCCCAAAAATTTTTGAATTTTTAAAGCTAATGCAGCCGAAAAATGATTATTATGGAATCAATAATAAAAAGTTTAGATATCGAGAAATTAAAGAGGGTTATGATCCTAAAGCGAGTAGTATAGATGATGTTGATTACGTCGATAAGGGGATTAATGCGGCTTTCAAGGAAGGAGCCAAAAGAACCAACGGCATCTTGGAAGTTCATGATCTTAAAAGCACAATTTTAACCTCTAATGATATTATGTTTAATGAGAAGAGAAGCGAGCTTTATTTTTCTATCAGGAGCTTTATAGAAAAAGATGAAAGTGGGCACATGAATACGCTGAGCACAGACTTGAGAAAATTTGACGTCGAGGGAGCTGGAAAAATTTCAGGGGAAACTGCAAGAGATAGCAGGAATCCCTCCAAAGGGAGCAAGGGGACTTATGATATTATTTTTGGCCCTATGGCAATAAGTCCTCTTCTTAATGTCATTGGCGAAAGCGCTTCTATCTTTTCTGTCGAAGCTGGCTTGAGTTTTTTTTCAGGCAAGGAGAAGAAAAAAGTTGGAAGCAATAACATTACCATTTATGATGATGGAAGATTAACTGGGGGTGTTAATTCTGTTAAAGCGGATGCAGAGGGAGTTGCAACTAGGAAAAATGTTTTAATTAAGAATGGAATTTTTAAACAATATCTGCATAATACTTCTACTGCCAGAAAATACAAAGTTGAGAGTACTGGAAATGCCGGATTGATTAGCCCTAGTCCATGGAACATCATCGTCGAGAAAGGTGATTTAAATCTTGCTGAGATGATTAAAGAAATTAAGAATGGAATTTATGTTACAAATGTATGGTACACAAGATTTGCAAATTATCATGCAGGAGATTTTTCTACGATTCCGAGAGATGGCGCCTTTATAATTAAAAATAGGAAAATTGTCGGAAGCTTGAAGAATATAAGGATTAGCGAAAATATCTTACACCTTCTTCAAAATGTACAATGTGCAGGTAATAAAGCGAGATATTTAAGAAGCTGGGAAGCCCGAACTCCTGTCTTAACACCTCATATTTTAATTAAAAATTGCAATATAACCGTTCCTACATCATAATGATCGATTATATAAGAGAAGCTTGCAAGATTAGCTGTGAAATTTTAAAAGAGTGTTTTGGCAATTTTAACTTTGAAACTGAAATCGAAGCAGCCGAGTATTTGAGAAAAAAAGCAAAGATGAAAAATTGCAAATTGGCTTTTTCACCGTTAATAGTTTCAGGAAACAATTTCTCGGAGATTCATCACAAGCCGGACAAAACTAAATTGAAAGGATTTGTGATTGTTGATTTTGGAGTTAAATACCGGGGTTATTGCAGCGATATTACGAGGATGCTGTATAAAGGAAATCCCGGCAAGAAAGACTTAGAATTATACTCTCTAATTTTGAATCTGCAGGAAACTGCCTTGAAAGAAATTAAAGTTGGGATGAATTGTTTTGAGTTAGATATGATGATACGAGATGGATATGGAAAGAATAAGCAAAAATTCAGGCATAGCTTGGGGCATGGAATTGGAAAAAGGATTCATCAACCACCATGGATAAGATCAAGATCTAAATATAAATTTGAAGAAGGCGACATTGTAACTATAGAACCTGGATGGTATGGTAGAAATATTGGAATAAGAGTAGAGGATACGGTGTTGGTTAAGAAA
>CAYJRS010000001.1:28822-66072 GCA_964372845.1 Candidatus Woesearchaeota archaeon
GACATGTCTGCTTCTTGAGCCTGCGCATTTGTTGGATAATAGAAGAGAACCCACTTTTTCTTCAAGATTTCTTCTGAAATAGGATTTGTTATTTTTGATCTTGATGCTATTTTTTTCGGATCTACATTTGTTAATTCTCTTGTGTTTGAAGGAGCCCCTATTGAGAAAAAAGCGTCGCTATGTTTTGTTTCATGCATTGTAAGCTCAGGGAAATGCTCTAGTTGTTCCTGAGATGCATTATCATAATAAATTTTCGCCAATCCCGGAATTCCTATATTCACTCGAGGATATGCTCCTTTTCGGATGCAGAGCTTATAGATTTCCTTAACTAACGGGGCTGCTTCTGGGGAGGCTTCTATTATAACTTTTTCCCCTTTTTTTATTTCATTTGAATATTCTACTAGAATTCTTGCTACTTCTTTTATTCTCGGATCTGGCATAAGCTTTTTGAAAGTAAAGGATTTAAAAGCCTTTGCGTTACAAATATGGATGAGATGCTTCATCGCAATTGAAATTCCTGAAAATATAAAATTGAAGTTTAAAGAATTGCGGAAACATTTTAACAATGATGTTGCCAGACTTAATTGGGTAGAAGATCCCCACCTTACATTAAAATTCCTCGGAGAGATTAATGAATCTAAATTAGAGAAGGTGAAAAAATATTTGTCTGAAATTAAGTTCAAGCACTTTAGTTTAAAGCTCGATAAAATAGGGGGTTTTCCCAAAGAGAGGGGATTTATAAGGGTTATTTGGATTGGAGTCACGCCTAAGAGGAGAATTGCTAAATTGAGGGAAGACATCGACGATGCACTAGTTTATTTGTTTGAAAGGGATAAAAAATTTGAGCCGCATATCACTATCGGAAGGGTTAAGGTAGTAAAAGATAAGGATAAATTTAGAAAATTTTTTGAATTGCAAATCGAAGGTAGTTTTAAAGTTAATAGCTTTAAATTAATTAAAAGTGAGCTTACTGAAAGTGGGGCTAAATATGAAACCCTGGAGGAATATTCATAGGAAAATTTATTAATCATTTTTTTATTGGTCGTAATAATGAGATGCGAGAATTGCGGGAAAGAATTAAATGAGAAGGAGAATAAGTTATGCAAGAGATGCATGAAGAGAATCCACAGACCTTTCTAAGTATTAAAAATGATAGTTTTCAAGACTAGAAATCTTTATTAATAGTAGGAAGTATAAATTATTTTTCAGATGATATGTGATGCCTGAAAAATATTGTTCTATTTCACTGAAAAGTTTAGTCGATGAGGCTGTAAAATATGTTTTAGAAGGTAAGCGAACCCAAGGAAATTCTTTTATAGGTATTGTCTTTCAAGGCGATGGTAATGGGATTATAAATACGATAGCAAGAGACATTACTAGAAAACTTTTATCTCATGATCCTCCCTTACCCTCTCAATTTGATAATTTGTCTTTTGATGACGGGTTTAAAGATATAACATATTACTCTGATTTAGTGAGAGGACGTCCTAGAAAATGTTTTTTGGTTTATGATCCTAGAAAAAAGTTAATATCCGATGCTGGGAATGCTTATTTTATTAACTTAGATGGTTTTGATCTTTATCCTCCTGGCTAGAATATTTTTTTTCAAATAACTTTTTTAGCTGACTTGCTTTTATTTTTCCTATTTTTTCTATCTGCATTAACTCTTCTTCTTTTGCATTCATTAAATCTTTAATCGTACCGAATTTTTTTAATAATCGCTTCGATATTTGCGGGCCTACTCCTGGCAGAGACTCTATCAAGAACTCTTGCTGTTGCTTTACTGTTAATGGTTTTCTTTTTTTTAGTAAGCTTGGCAACGATCTTGGTTTCTCCAATCTTTTTGCTATTATTGCCAGCAAGTTAGCTGTATCACGATGATTTCTTGTGTACAGAATCGGTGTTTGGAAGTCTATAGCTATCGATGCCAACATGCCTCTGATTGAATTTGGATGGAAATTTCTTAATTCGTATATGTTATCTGTACCTTCTATTATTAATAATGGAATATCAAAATTTTTTTTGAGGTCTATGATTTGATTTATTAATCTCTTATCTATAATTGAATTTAAGAAATCATTAATGGTTTTTTTCTCAATACCAACGGTTAGAATATTATTGTTAAGGTCTTTTGTCTTTATAATGAAATCGGCATATGTTAACTGCTTTTCTATTACCTCTACTCCCTGCTTTAGTAACTCTTTCTTAATGCCCGAGCTTCTTTCTCTGTGATCCAATAGGATTTTCATAAGATTTTTATATTAGGATTGTTTAAGAATGTTATGCTATTTTTTTTATTTGGAGACAAATCTCAAAGTAGTAAGAAGAAATTAACTTTTACAATAAAACCTAATGAGCTTGAAGACCTGGCCAATGTCGCTGATGCTCTTAAAGGGAAACTTGATGCTCTCGGTGAAAGAAAAAAGATTGATGTGAGAGATAAGGATGTGAGAGACTTCTGTGTTACATATAATAATCTTCGTAAACGCATAGATCTATTGGCTAAGAAATCAATTTAGCTTGCGTTTCTTTCTGCATTACTTGCAATGTTTTTTTCATGGTTTTTTCTTTATGATAAGCTGACCACTTGTATCCTTGTTCGCGAGTATTGTTTGTAACTAAGAAAATTATTTTTCCTGCTTGTATTCTTCCAACTCTTCCCTTTCTCTGGATTGTCCTTATTTCACTTGGTACTATGTCATAGAAAATTGCTAACTCTGCTCCTGTTGTCTTTATATCTAAGCCTTCTTCTAAAATAGAGGTTCCGATCAGGGCATTATACTTTCCTTCTTCAAAATTTCTTATTGTTGAGATTTGTTCTTTTTGAGTTAATCCAGATTTCTGGCCGATAAGCTTTGTTGCCCTTATTTTATTTTCTTTATTGAGAAAATCTAAAATTTCTTCTATTGTGTTCCTATAATTTGCGAATATTATAAATTTTGCATCTGGATTTTGCACTAATTCTTTTCTTATTATCCCCCTGAGCATGTAAAGTTTAGGATGCTTTATGTTTTTGCTTATTAATGAGGACGTTAACGAGATTGCGTTTTGTATTTCTTCCATCTTTAGTATGGATTTTGCTGCCTTTGTTTCTTCATGCTGAAGCTTGTTCCAGAATTCCTGAAGCGGGAGAAGGCCTTGGGTTTCTAAAAGCTCTATCGCGTAATCGATTTTTATTAATAATGCTGTCAATGAAATTCCGTAGAACGTCGATGGATTTTTTTGGCTAAGATTTTTTCTTAATTGCTGTTGCAAAATTAATAAATCTCTTTTCGTTATCAATGAAACCGGCTTAGTAAATCCGATTTTTTTCAAGTCATTTATCTTATTTTTGAATGCTGATTTTATCAAGGATTGGATTTGCTTTAGCTCAGGAGGGAGCTCAACTTCAAGCCAGACTGCTTTTTTTTCCTGCATGTGCTCTTTGATGTCTTCTTCTGTCCTGATCTCTACTGCTCCTATATGCAAATTAGATTTAATTTCTTCTATTTTTGTTTTTGTTCCGCCAGGCGATGCTGTCAATGCCAAGATTAATGGAGACGATGATTCTCTAATGTATTTTTCTGCCAGAAAATTGTATGCATAATTGCCGATTGCTCTGTGCGCTTCATCTACTGCAAGCAATGAAAAATCCTCGAATGAAAATCTGTTATTTTCTATATCCTCTTTCAATGTTTGAGGCGTTGCGATAATAACCCTTTTTTTATAAAGCTCTTTTCTCTCTTCTGGCTTTGTTAATCCTGTAACCAAAACTATTTCTTCAGTCGGAATCGTTGTGTAATTACTGAATGTTTTTACATGCTGGGCATTTAATGGCTTCGTCGGTGATACAATTGCCGCTTTTGAATCTTTAATACTGTTTAACCTATGAACTGTTAGTAGAATAATATTAATTGTTTTTCCAGTTCCTGTTGGCAGGCAAACCAATGTAGAATTATTCTTCGTTGTTTCAAATATCTCTTTCTGGTAGCTTCTTGGAGTGAAGTTCTTTGTCGAATACATGTTTTTACTAAAAGGATAAGATTTTAAATATGTTTTCTAAAAAAGCGCTATGCTGAAATTACTCGGATTTTTGGATTTAGCTGCAGCTGTGTTTCTTGTGCTGGCGCAATGGGATATTGGTTTGGGAATTGCTAGTGTGCTTGCTGGCTACATCATTGTCAAATCACTTTTATTTATTGGAGATTGGGCAAGCGCTGTCGACTTGCTATCTGGAATTTATATGATGCTTGTGATTTATAATATTCATTCTGCATTCTCTTTAATATTTGTTATTTGGCTGTTGCAGAAGAGTTTTTTTAGTTTGCTGTTTTAATTTTTCTATTTTTTATTTTTAAGTTGCTATTTTATATAGATAGATTATGCCTATTGCTATTGAGAATATTAATGCTAGAATCACTGTTTGGATTACTGATAAATGGAAGATTAGAATTATGAATGCAACTATGAAGATTAAACCTGTTATGTAAAGCGGCCTGCTGCCGAAGAGAACTTTTATTCCATCTACTTGCGGTAGAGGGAGCATGTGATAGATTGCAATTACCGAAGTGATGAACATTGCCTTGTTGAATATCAATGAAAGGGGCATGAGCAGTTTGAAAATTACTAGCAGTATTATTTGTGATAGAGGGCCTGCCAATGCTATCTGAGCTTCTTCGAATTCCTTTATGTTTGCCCACTGTCTTCCGATTCTGAATTCTTTTTGCGGAATGTGCTCATATGAATTCAATATCAGGAAAATAAACCTCCCATTTGATATTAATGTTAACAGCAATGATATTATCGGGCCTATTGGTATTGAAAATATTTTTTTTGTTTCCTTGATTCTTTTCTGTATTTCTATTAATGTGAACTCTATTCTGTATTCGTAATGATCTGCCACTAATTTTTGAGCGAATGAATGCAAGAAATAAATTACGATGCAGAAAATGAAAGCTATGAGCAAATTTTTAATTCCAATAAGCGCATTGAATCTTTCCGCCCCCCACTCATTAAAACTAAATATGAAAGCTGCTATTAAAGCTACAATAAAAATATACTTCACTTCTTTTTTTGTAAATTCCATTTTATTATTTTTTCCATCCCTGAAACATGGCCTGCTCCTACAACTGCCAGCACTCTTTTGTTTTCGTGCATCAGCTTAATTAATCTTGCGGCCATTATTTTATTTCTTTCTTCTATTAACACTTCATATATTGAGGGATAATCTTTTTTAACCTGTAATGTCAGCTGGTTTATAAGTTTTTGTTCCGGAACCTTTCTTAGATCTATTTTTATTTTTCTTGCTGAGAATGGTGCGATGACTATATTTTTTATGAGCCTCAACTTTTCCCTCGATGAAAATTTTTCTTTTAAATTTTTTAATGTTACTGCTATGTCTTGATCTATCAACGCTATTTTTATGTTGTACTCTTTTGCAAGATAAATTGCTTTCTTCATCTCTGCTCCTGGCATGACTCCAACTTTTTTTCCTAAATAGCGCTCTAGATAAGAACCAATAAGATTTATTAAGAAGCCTTTCTGCCCTATATCTGAGAGCTTTAGCCTATATCTTGCCTTTGAAGTGAGCCTTTTGAACCTTTTTAAATCAAGCTCTAAAGCTATTATATCTGGTTTTAGCTGATGAATAGCTTTTGCCACTTCCTCGATGCTTTCTACTGATATATGAGATGTTCCTATAATTATGAGGTTTTGAATAGTATGCATGCATTATAGAAAAATATTTATACTTTAAATATTTCGTGTTGTGCATGCTAAGAACCAAAAGGATAACTGAAACCTACGATATGAAGGTGTTTACTGATCAAGGGGAGTATTTTGGCGACGTGGAAGAATGTGTTATGACCCTTAGCAAGACCTTTGGGTGGAGAGTTAAGGCTACTCGGGGAGGAAGCTTGTCTAGAGTATTGGGGAGTGCTAAAGGGGTAATTGTCCCTCATCAGCTAGTAAAGGCTATTGGCGACATCTTCATCATAAACAAGGCTGCTATCCCAAGCTTTAGTGAAGAAGAGGGAGAGGAAGGGGAGAGAGAAGAGGTAAGGGCAGAGGCTTAAAAACACAATATTTAAATAAGAAATTAACTTTTTTCTTTTTATGTCTGTATTGAGTAATGCTCTAGATTTTTTGAGAGAATTTGGGATATTCGATGTTATACTGCCATTTCTTCTGGTCTTTGCTGTTGTCTTCGGAATTTTAGAGAAAACCAGAATACTAGGAGAGGAGAGTATCGGAAAGATAACTTATCCTAGAAAGAATTTGAATGCGATTGTTGCATTCGTTCTTGCGATGCTTGTCGTCGCTGCAACTAAAATCGTTGGAGTGATAAATGCTGCTTTGCCTCAGATAAGCTTATTGATCATTGTTGCCCTTTCCTTCTTGCTGATGATAGGGATATTTATGAAGCCTGATAATACGCTGTATGACAAATTAAATAAGGGATGGCTGACGTTTTTAATGATAATCATGTTCATTGCAGTTATACTTATTTTCTTAAGTGTAATTCCTGCAAATGAAAATCAGAGCTGGTTGGGATTTGCTTTTGATTTCGTAATCGAGTTTTGGAGCGGAACCCTCGTAGCTACAATTATTTTGCTTGCGGTTGTAATATGGGCGATACTTTACATAACTAATCCCCCTAAAGAAAAAGAATAGATTTATAAAAAAGATAAATATGCTAACTTGAAAGGTGATATTGAATGGCTTTATTTGAGAACGTTGATTTCAATGATGTAGTTGAGGGCTTTGCCGACGTCGGCGGCTTTGATGTTGTTCTGCCATTTATTCTTGTCTTTGCTGTTACTTTTGCTGTGCTGAGAAAAATTAAATTATTTGGCGAGAATAAAAACGTTGATGCCATCGTAAGTTTAATCTTAGCTGCGTTCTTGGTTTCTGCTACAGACTTAGTTGATATCTTGGTTGGATTTTTACCGAGAGTGTCGATGATTGTTTTAGTGTTGTTAATGTTGATTTTAGTTGTTGGAATATTCTCAGGAGAATCTAAATGGGGGGGAGGCTGGCTGTTTTGGGGTGCTGTTGTAGGTATTGCAGCTGTATTATGGGCTCTTGGCGCCGCTGCTGACTGGGAAGTTCCTCTTGTGGAGGAGATAACTGAGCAGGATATTGGAACTTTAATTGTGATTGGCGTCTTTGTTTTAGTCATATGGCTGATTGTCAGAGAACCAGGTGGTAAAGAAGGGAAGAGCCTTGGCAATCGCTTTGAGAGTTTAGTGAGCGGTTTGACTGGCGGTGGCGGAAAGAAAAGTCCCTGAAGATGGTAAGTCTTATTGATTCTGGATTGGGAGATTTCTTAATACCTATTTTTATTTTTATTTTGATTTATGCTGTTATTTTTGCTGTGCTGAGGAAGACAAAAATACTTGGCGACGATGTAAATATTAACGCTGTTGTTGCATTTGTGCTGGCTGCTTTATTTGCTGTTGTGCCTGGTGCGATGAAATTTGTTTCTATTATAGCCCCCTGGTTTGTTATGCTAGTTATAATTGCTTTCTCCCTTTTATTGGTGTTCATGTTTGGAGGGTTGAAGACTGAAAAGATCGAGCAGATTTTCAGGAATTCCACTGTTGTCTGGACGATTTTGATGATTTCTATTATAATTGTTATGGGGGGATTGACTGCTGTTTATGGACCTATTTTCGTCGGTGGAGGGCCAAGCGGCGAGGGAGCTGGAGCTTCTGTACAAAAAGCTGTTTTCAATATTAAAGTTTTAACTACAGTAGTTATTCTGATAATATTTGCATTTGCTGTAAGATTATTGAGCTTTGAAAGCTTGCGAGACTAATTATTTATTATTTTTTTAACCTGTCTGTGATCCTTGAGAGCTCTTTTACGTTTTCTGTCAATGGCTGTAGGATTTTTTCCAGAACTTTTGAAAGCGTTTTTACTTCTATGTTAACGTCGGCAATAGATTTCCTGTAGTCCTCAACTTTTCCTAGCATTGTGGTTTGCAAATTTTCTAAGTGGTTTCTTATGCGAAGAATTTCCTGCTTTATTGCTTCTATCTCTGTTGCGGTTTTTTCTTTCCATAAGCTAAAGTCGTTGATATTAACGCTGAGCTCGTCGATTTTTTCGCTTATTATTGACTCTGCTATTTCCTCTATTTCCTCTATGCTCTGCCTCTCCGGGATCCTTGAAGGCGCTGGAAACTTTTGCGATGAGATAAAATCCCTTACTTCTGATTTTGGAGAATAACTCTCTTCGTCGAAAGCCTGCTCGGATTCCATCTCTTCCGAAGGGGTGGGAGGGGATAATTCATCGAGAGAACTTTCTTGATTCGATATCGCGTCGTAAATATCTTGAGCTGAATGACCCTCTTTTTTCAGCCTTTCAATTATTGAGCTGTTCGGGCTTCCTGCTTTTTTTAATTCACTTATCTTTGCTTGGAGATTTGGCATTTTCTTTTATTAATGATAAAACTTCTTTTTCTGTTGCAAAGTTTAACGGGTTCCATGTGTTAATATATCTTTCTAAAACCTTCAACTCTTGAGAGCTGGCGAAAGAGCCCATTTCCTTTATCACATCTTTTAATGTTTCTCTCAGCTTGAACAGTTCATTCTTCATTAGCCTTAATTCTGAGTTGAGGTCCTTTATCTGCTCTGACATCTTCCTGAACTCATCAATTACATTGCTGTCTGTTACTGCTAGTCTTTCTCTTAGATTTGCAATTCTTGCTTCATTTATTCTTAATCTTCCTATTAGTTCTGTTCCTATTATTTCTGGCATTTTCGAAAGGTATTTTAGTAAGATAGAGTTTTAACTATAAAAGGATTTTGGTAAAATAAAATGGCGCTGTTTGTGAACAAAAAAGAAAAAGAATTCGATGTGGTCAATGAGGGAAGCGAGAGGGTTTTGAGATTAGATTATACAAAAAAAGCGATAATCCCCAGTATTGAAGACAGTGAAGAATGCATGCAGGATGTTATAAGCAAACTAGTTGAGGTTGCAGGAGTTAGCAGAATTGTGCTGGTGCAGCAGAGAAATTATAATTACAGCTATAGCCAAGTTCAATTGCTGGTTGAGATTGCAAGATTGTATAATCATGTGATAAAGCAGAAAAAATTTTTAGTTCTGCCTGCAAATGAGCAGTATAAATATTTAGCCAGTAAGATAGGGATTGTTAGAAGCTTGATAAGGAGCTTGATAAGAGATCCTATTGGGGCCTATGTCGAGTTGAAAAGGATAATCAGGGAAGAGAAAATTATTCTAAATAAATTAATCGACGAGCCTGACATCAAATCTTGCGAAATCTTGATTGAGATTTTAAATGAATTCTTTGAGATGCTGGATAAAATAAGGATAATAGAGATTGTGAAAAAAAGATTAGACGGGTATGAAGTAGGGAGCAGAGAGATTTACAGACAATTGTTTAGAGCTGAGATAACTCCAAATTTTATGTTTACCAGATTGATGTCGAGAGTTCCTGTTGATGGCGATGAAATAGACAGCTATAAGGTTGGGAATGCTGATGTAAATATTTTCTCTATTCCTCAAGACATTAAATATTTATATCACTTAATGCCTCCTGAATTCAAACTTACCGAGGACAAACAAGAGCTGCTTGATATGGCGAGGAATGTTCTTATCGAGCATAAACCTAGGGCTGAGGAATTTATTGATCCTGAAAGGATGAGGATGACTTTTTTTAATATTGGAAGAGACTTAATGCAGGAGCTTGCCGACAGACAAAATATTAAATTGAGCTTGAAAGAGCTTGAGGAATTAACTTCTATATTAGTAAGATACACAGTCGGTTTTGGATTGCTGGAAGTCTTGCTGCGGGATGAAAGAATTCAGGATATCACGATTAATGGTCCCATTGGCGTAACTCCAATTTTTATTGTGCATCAGAAATATGATGAATGCGTTACAAATATTATTCCAAGTGCCGAGGATGCTGAAAGCTGGGCGACAAAATTTAGGATCTTGAGTGGAAGACCATTGGACGAGGCTAATCCTATTTTGGATACTGAGTTGAGCGTTCCTGGTGCTAGAGCAAGGGTTGCTATCGTCGGAAGACCATTAAATCCTAAGGGTTTAGCCTATGCTTTTAGGAGACACAGAGATGAGCCTTGGACCTTGCCTTTGTTTATTGAGAATAGAATGATAAATCCGCTCGGAGCTGGGCTGATGAGCTTCATTGTCGACGGTGCAAGGACAATACTTGTAGCCGGGACGAGAAGTTCTGGAAAATGCGTTAAGGGAGATACTTTAATTCAATTAAGTGATGGAAACATTGTTCCTATAAACGAGATGATTAAAGGAAAAGAAGAAAAAGTTGACGGAAACATTATTTATAGAGATGAAAATCCTCCTAAGATTGTTTCGCTAGAAAACTACAAATTAAAAAACAAGAAGTTAACTACTTATTGGAAGAGGAAAATCAAAGGCGAGAAATTAATTAAGATCAGAACTAAATCTGGAAGGGAGGTTGTAACGACTCAAGAACATCCTTATTTTACTTTCGATAGAGGAGTTAGATCTATATTTGCTGCAAATTTAAAAGAAGGACAGTTTATCGCCGCACCGAGGAAAATTAATATCATCGGCAAAAATGCTAGAAAACAAAAAATTGATTTCAAAACTGCCGATCCTTTTTTTGAATACGACAACTACTATTTAATCGAAGGCATTACTAACTCTAGTCCTGTTAAGTTTCCTAAATACATGGACGAAAAATTAGCCGAATTTCTTGGTTATTTATTAGGAGATGGGCACATCGATAAACATAAAATTGAGTTTACTAATTCTAATGAGTATTTAAGAGAAAGATTCAAGAAACTAATTTCTAATTTTGATATACCTTATAGGGAATTTAAAACGAGAAATACTTGGAATATTCAGATTACTTCTAGGTTGTTGAGCAGAGCTTTATCAAATACATTTGATATTTATCTTGGAAAGAAGTCTAGTAAAATTAAAATCCCTAAAGAAATTTTGATGTCTGAAAGAAAGGTATTAGCTAGTTTTCTTAGAGCTTACTGGGATTGTGACGGTTATATTCCTAAGGAAAAGAGAGACCTTGAAATTTGCACAAAGAGCGGGATGATGAGTAAGCAACTCCAAATGGTATTTTTACGATTTGGAATCGTTTGTTTTTGCAAAAAGAAGATTATTGGCGGAGAGATATATTATCGAATCTTAATAAGGGGAGAATTTGTCAATAAATATGCTCAATTTATCGGATTCAATCATCCCTGGAAATCAAAAAGATTAAAGGCTGTATTTGAAGAAGAATGGTTGGAGAATACCAATGTTGATATAATCCCTGATGGAGATTACTTTTTAAAAGAATTAAGACGAAAATTAAGAATTACCCCCCGACAACATTTATTTAGTACAGGCAAAGACTATTGGGCATATGAAAATAAAGAATATAGGGTGAGCAGAAAATGGTTTAAAATCTTGATTAACTCTTACTTTGAAAGATATAAACAATTAGAAAAATTTTCTTCTAAAATTCGGGAATTAAATAAGTTTGTTTCATTTTACGAAGATTATGATGACTCCATGGGCCTTTTTGATGATTTAAGGGCCTTGTTGAATATTTCTTACTCTCAACTGTCGTCGTACACTAATTTTACAGATTCATGGCTAAGAGGATTGCTTAAGAAAAAGAGAATCGGCAGTCTTGAAGATTTGAACCGTATGAGAGATGCTTATGGCTTTATTAAAAATAAATTTGTTGGTTTAAGAAAATTTAGTGACGAAGATTTTGATGCTCATGATTTGAAAGATTTGGTTGCCTATACCAATTTAACTTATTCTGAAGTATCAAAAAATACCGGAATATCGGAAACTATGCTTAAGTATTACTCTTCTGGCAATGTTATGGTGCCTTTTAGCAAACAAGAACTTATTATAGATTATTTGAAAAAATTTAAAATAGATTTGATAGAGAGATTAGAACGAAGCGAGAAACTTTTAAATAGATTAAGAGATAAATTCCTGGAAAACCTTGTTTCATATGTTGGTATCGGAATGATTCTTGGAGAACTTAGAAATGAACTTAATATACAAAATGAAGAATTTGCTAGTAATAATTTATCTATTGGAACAGTATCTAATTTTTTTAATTTTCGGTACAAAAATTCCAGCTTAACTACTCTATTTGAGATTGCTAGAAAGGTGATTGATATTTATAATGAGGGCATTTCTGATGAAACTAAAAAACTTTTAGACGAGTCTTTAAAATTAGCCAATTCCGATATCTTTTGGGATGAAGTGGTCGATATTGAGAAAGTCGATTCTGATGATGAATTTGTTTATGATTTAACTGTTCCCTGTACGCATAATTTTATTGCCAATGGGGTAATTGCACATAATACCTCCTTTTTGGGATCCTTGCTTGTTGAGGTGATGAGAAAGTACCGATTGATTACTGTTGAAGACACAATGGAATTAAGTGTAGATGCTCTGAGAGAGTTAGGATACAATATTCAACCACTGAAAGTTAGAAGTGCACTTGCTGGAGGTGCTACTGAAGTAAGTGCTGAAGAAGGAATAAGAACTGCTTTAAGAATGGGAGATAGTGCCCTTATCGTCGGAGAAATTCGTTCACTGGAATCAAAAGCACTTTATGAAGCGATGAGAATCGGTGCTTTAGCAAATGTTGTTGCTGGAACTATTCATGGAGATTCTCCGTATGGTGTTTATGACAGGGTTGTTAATGATTTAGGAGTTCCAAAAACAAGTTTTAAAGCAACCGACATAATTGTGATCTGCAATCCTGTTAAGAGTGCTGATGGATTGAGCAAGTGGAGAAGGATTGTGCAGATAACTGAGGTAAGAAAAAAATGGGAGGAAGATCCCTTAGCTGAGAATGGCTTCATTGACCTAATGAAATATGATGCTAAAACTGATTCTCTACAGGCAACTGACGATTTGATTAATGGGAATAGCGAGGTAATCAAAAATATTGCAAGCAACATTCCCGAATGGGCAGGGCATTGGGATGCTGTCTGGGATAATATAATATTAAGAGCTAAGATGAAGGAGGCTTTGGTAAATTATTCTAAGTACAACAAAAATATTTTAGAAGCGAAGTTTGTAATTGCTGCGAATGACCATTATCATAGAGTTAGCGAGGGAGTTAAAAAAGAGATAGGTTATCTTGATCCTAAAAGGATTTATTTTGAATGGGAAGAGTGGCTGAAGAGAGCTGCTAAGAAGATTTGATTTATTTATTTTAAGTAGTTTGGTTATTTTACCTGTATAATTTATTATACATTAGTCGGAAAATTTATATAGTTGTATAATTTATTATACAATCGTATGAATAATTATACTAAGATTTTGGAAAAGATTTTTGAGAGGCCAGAGTATCATTTTCATATAAGGGAGTTGGCTAAGGAGACAAATTTGCATCCCAATACAGTTATCTCTATTACTAACAAGCTTGAAAAAGAGGGGATTGTTAAGAAAAACAAGAGGAAAGTCGTTGTTGAAGTTTATTGCGATGTTGAATCTCAAATATATAAAAGGAAGAAACAAGTATTCAATCTTAATTCTCTCTATTCCAGCGGGCTGATAGACTTCCTGATAGATTTTTTTAATATGCCAAGAGCTATTGTTTTGATTGGTAGTTTTTTGAGGGGAGAAGATTTTTCTAAGAGCGATATTGATATTGCTGTAATTTTAAATAAAAAAGAAAAGCAAGATCTGCCAGATTTGAGAAAATATGAGAAGCTATTAAAGAGAAATATTCACTTGCTTGTTTTTGATCAGAAGAACCTTGCATTAGATATTAGCCGAGAGTTTTTGAATAACTTAATTAATGGCTTTATTTTATACGGGTATTTAGAATATGATAGATTTTGAGTACTATTTAGATAAAGGAGATGTGAAAAAAGCTAAGAAAGATATAGCCTTAGCCAAATCGCTTATGAATAATCTTTCAGAAAGAGAAAAAATGGTTTTAAAATATGATTTAAAAGATGCCTTGGTTATTTATGAAAACTTGTATGATTGTTTGCGAGAGATGTGTGATGCCCTCTTAATTTTGGATGGATACAAATCTTATTCTCATCAGGCTTCTATAACTTATCTTAGGAAATATGGGTTCGATGAACTTTTTGTTAAGAAATTAGATAATCTTAGGTTTAAACGGAACTCATCAAAATACTACGGAAAAGGATTAACAGAAGATGATGCGAAAGAGATAAAAGAATTTTATTTAAAGTATAAAGGAAGACTGCTGAATATTTTAAAACAAAAAATGAAAGAGGCCTTATGAGGAAAGATGTAGAAGACATTCTGGAGAAATATAAAAGAAAATTAGAAGAGAAATTTGACGAGGGATTTTCTGGAGAATATAAAAAATTTAAAGAGGAGCAGATTGGAAAAGAATTAAGCTTTTATGAAAAAGCATGTAACTTTTGCAAGAATATTTTAGCTATTAAATCTAATGAGAAAAATAATGAGAAATTGTGGGAGAGTATACAAACTACGGGTTTAAAAATAACGCCTGAAGGGGTGATGAGTCTTGCTTTCTTTTCTGCTTTCGGGTTCATTTTAATCGGAGTCGCTATTTTTGTTTTGGGGTTGGTGATGGATAGTGTTCTTTTATTTTTTCCAATATTCTTTGTTGCCCTCGGAATTTTGTTTTTGAAGATCCTTTCTAATTATCCTAATCAAAAAGCGCTGAAGTGGAGAATTCAAGCTGAGAATCAAATGGTGCTGTGCATATTATATGTTGTGATGTATATGAGGCACACTAGTAATCTAGAGCATGCCGTGAAGTTTGCAGCTCAGCACATTCAAGATCCTCTTTCTGGTGACTTGAAAAAAGTCTTTTGGAACATTGAGACTGGAAGATATAATACTGTGCAGGAATCTTTGGATGCTTACCTTGAGAATTGGAGAGGATACAATCTGGATTTTGTAAATTCTTTTCACTTGATCGAGAGCAGCTTGTTTGAGCCGAAAGAGGAGAGAAGACTGGAAATTCTTGAAAGGGCTTTGACAAATATGCTCGATGGGACTTATGAGAAGATGTTGCATTATGCACAAGAATTAAAATCTCCGATTACAACGCTGTACATGCTCGGAATAATTCTGCCTGTTTTGGGCTTGATAATGCTGCCGCTGATGGGGGGATTTTTGGGGATTAAATGGTATTGGATTGCATTCTTTTATAATTTGCTCCTTCCTGTGTTTGTGTACTTTGCTGGAAATAAACTGCTGATCAAAAGACCTGCTGGCGAGGGAGAGAGCTTTTCTCTGCAAGAAGATTTATTTGAAAACTATAAATATTTGAAAATCGGAAATGCATTTGTTAATCCTGCTGTTCTGGCTCTGCCTTTATTTCTCATAATTTTAATCATTGGTTTCTCTCCCTTGTGGATGCATGCTTTGTTTCCTAATGATCTTTATTTGAATGGTGATTGGATTTTTGGATACAGAGACGACAGCGGACCTTTTGGTTTTGCTGCTCTAGTTTTGAGTCTTGCGATACCCCTCAGCTTTGCTATCGGGTTGGGGACTTATTACAAATTAAAGAGCAGGAAACTTGTGAAGATTAGGGAAGATACGAGAGAATTGGAGAGAGAATTTGCTGGAAGCTTGTTTCAGCTTGGAAATAGAATAGAAGATGGTGTGCCGGTTGAGCTTGCTTTTTCTAAAGTTGCGGAGAATATGCAGGGAACGATGTCTGGAAAATTTTTTAGTATGGTGAGCAATAATTTAAGAAACTTGGGAATGGGTTTGAAAGAATCTATTTTTAATATTAAAAGAGGAGCAATCTTAAGTTTTCCTTCTAAGGTAATACAAAGCAGCATGGAAGTTCTGGTTGAAAGCGCGAGAAGGGGTCCTAAGATTGTTTCGCATGCGCTTATGAGCGTTAGTAATTATATGACGGCAATACACAAAGTGAATGAAAGGCTGAAAGATTTGCTTGCTGATGTCTTGAGCAGCATGAAGAGCCAGATTAATTTTATAACGCCTTTGATTGCTGGAATCGTCGTCGGCATTGGAAGTTTGATAACGAATATTGTTGCTAATTTAGGTCCCTTACTTGGAGATGCTGGAAGTAGCGGAGGCGGTGTTGAAGGCTTTGGAGTCGATGCAGATCTCTTAACCGGGATTTTTCCTATTAAAGATTTAATCCCGCCATTTTATTTTCAGCTCATTGTCGGCTTATATTTGGTTCAGATAACTTATATACTAACTGTATTAGCTAATGGCGTTGAGAATGGGGTAGATAAACTTAATGAGGAGAATATGCTTGGTAAAAATTTATATAAAAGCATGCTGTTTTATATTCTTGTTACGCTGATAACGACTATAATATTGACAGTGATGGCGAGAGGAGTGATCAATGTCGGGAGCGGAGGTGCAATTTGAATATGAATAAGAAAGGGATGATGGACAAGATTATTGTAATTGTTCTGATTTTGGTATTGGCAATATTATTATTTTTAATACTTGCAAAGGTGATGAAATTTGTTTTTTAATAGAAGAGGAATTGCTATGGAAAATTTAGTTACTATCGTCCTTATTGTTGCCGGGGCGATCATTATAATTCTTGCTATGACTGGACTTTTTAAGCAGGTAGTTTTCTGGAATGTTCTCTGTAAAAGCACTGTTTACTTGTCAGACCAAGTTTTGGGCTTTGTTGATCCTATATGCAAAACACAGTATAAAGAATTTAAAGATAAAGAGGATCTTGCTGAAAGCATGGCGACTGCATGGAATGTTTTTGGCGAGGGAAATTTAAATCCTAGTGGCACAAATTGGTTTAAGTGGAACGAGTTGAGATGCTTCAAATATTATAGAGGTGATGTTAAGGAAGAACTGATAGGGGTTACTGGAGGAGAATTTCAGAGATATTTAGTTGATACTAAGGGGAAAAATGCAAAGAAAAGTTACTGGAATTATTTTAATAAAGGCGAGGTTGATTTTAAAAGAGTGATTGTAGGCTTTGATAAGCTGGAGGAGGGAGACCTTATTGCTATACTTTATTTTGAAGAGGTTGAAAGCGCTGCATTGAATCCATCTTCATGGGTATATAATCTTCTTGAAGCTTTGCTCGGAGACATCGAGGATAGAATCGTTGTTGTTAAGGATAATCCCGGAGTGCAAGTTAATTGCGTCGAAATATGATGAGGCATGATATGAAAAAGGGAATGTTTGCTTTGGGCGAGACTACTAAATTGATTTTGATTTTGATAGCGCTGGTGCTCTTGATTTTTTTTATTTACTTTTTGAGAGATAAGATAACAGATTATGTTGAATTCATTTCAGATTTTTTGAATCCGTAAAATGGCAGATGAAGAAGAAAGCAGTGGAATTGGAACGGTTATAGGCGTGGTTGTACTGCTAATAGCTCTTGTTACTCTCGGTTGGCTTTTTGCTTCTAAGTCTGGGGAGGTGACTAAACTTGCTGATAAATTCTTTCCAGATTCCGAGGAGCTGGGGGAAATAAAGAAAATACAGGAAGATGTATTTGAGGGAGAAGAAATCATGATGAAAAAAGAAGAGGAGGCTGCGGAGGCGATTTTAGCTGTTTTTGAAAGACTTTCTAGAAGTAAAGATGATGAATGCATAATGGATTTTACATTCGATAAGATTGAAGACAAGGATTTTAAAATAAAAGTTGACGGGAAGAGAGTTGAAGTCTTGAAGAAAGATGGTTTGAGGGTGTATAGAAATGAGGAGCCCTATAAGAAAAAATTTTTTTTTATGAAAAGCAGAGTGATTAAAACAGAAAAAGGAAATATCTTAGAAAGAGGGGTTAAGGCAGAGGAATTATTTTTTATTACTGATGAACTTAGTAAGATTAATAATGAGTTTGTCTTAGGAAAATGGATATATGTAGAGAAGGATTCTGTTTATTTTTTAGATAGTGATACTTCTTTTGAATACTCCGGACTGCCTGGGTTTGAAAAAAGAAAATGCAAAATTAATTAGAAAAGTTTAAATAAGAAAGCTTATATATGAGTAATAACTTTGTTAAAAAAAGGTGAAACTGAATGGATAAGAGAGGTCAAGAAGGGCTTTCTATGAATACTATTATAATTGCGATTATTGGCATCATAGTTCTGCTTTTGATTGTTACTTTCTTTACAGGAGGCATGTCAACTATATTTAATAAAATAAGAGGGGTGTTTGGAGGCGGTACTGCTGGATACGACGTCGATCTGGCTAAAGCACAGTGCCAGTCTTATTGTGAGAGAGCAAAATTAAACCAAGAGACTTCACAGCCGACGTCTACATATTGCACGCAGGTGTTTGATATCCTGAAAACCGATGGAAGCGGAGATACTGAACCGCAAAAATGCGGTGCTATAACGAGTAAAATATTCACTTCGTGTAGAATAAACAATGTTCAGATTACTTGTTAATTTTTTCTTTTCCTATGAATAAAAAAGGTTTAACTTGGAGCACAATTGTTTATGCAATAATTGCGATAATAGTTTTGATAGTCATTGTCTGGATTTTTCGAGAGCAGATAAATGAGATTTACAAAAGCTTAACTGTGATCATCAAAGGGACTAGCAGCGGCGCTGAAGATGCTGGCAGGGAAATTAAAGACTTAATTAAAAGCTAAAGTTTATATATTTTTTAAACTAAATTGCCTGACATGAATAAGAAAGGAGTTTTTACATTGGAGTTTACAATAAGTCTGGTTTTAACTGTTCTCGTACTTATTATTCTTGGTGGTTTTCTGCTTAAAGCGTATTCTTCTCAGCAATGTCCTGTTGGTTATAATATAATTAATGATTTTTCTGATCCTACAATCTATGAATTATGCGGCAGTGCTGAAAAGTTACAGGAGAATAAACAAAGATGCTGCCAAAGGAAAAGCGATCTCAATGAAGTTTGCTTGTGGGATATGGAGGATAAAGAATATTTAAGGTGTGATAAGATATCTTTGTTTAATTTTAATAATGTTTGCTTGGATAATACTAAATGCGGGGTTTCTAGTAGAGAATGTTCTGGAGCTTATTGCGAGAAAGGGGTTTGCCTTGTGGAAAATGGAATTGGGAGATGTGTTGAGAAATTCAATATCGGAGAAAAAAGAATCAATATTGAGAGCAATGCCCTTTGTATTGAAGGTGTGAGGGATAATATTCTTGGAAGCAAATGCGAGGGCGAAAAAGGATTGCATTGCATCTTCGACATTAAAAATAGTAGAGCTTTATGCAGAGGAGGTGGATTCTTGGCTATTAGCGAGCAAGATGCTTTTAATGAGTGTGGAGGACTATGCGAGGAAGCGAAAGAGAGATTTACTCCTAGTGAGATGTTTAAATCTGAATTTTGCAGAAGAGGTGCAATACCAGTAAGTTCTGGCGGCAAAGATAAGCCTATTATGAAGAAATGTTCTGAGATTTATCCTGACTGCAAATGTGGAGTATCCTCTCCAGAAGAATAGACAAAAACAAATATAAATTAAAGAAATTTAGGATAATATATGAATAAAAGAGGCGAAGGGTTAGTACAGATTCAGACTGTTGAGTTTGCTTTCCTAATTGTTCTTGTTATATTTTTTTCTGTAAGGCTTTACCAACCTATTGAAGAAAACAAATTGAATCAGATTAAAGCTGAAGATTTGGCTTTAAGTATTGAAAGTTTGCCGATACTTAATGGAGACTTGAGATTGGACTACAAGTTTGGAGATGAATACTATATTGAAGAAATCAACAATGTTATTTTCATTTATAAATTATCTGAAGTAAAAAAAGGCAGAAGCAAGGTGGGTTTAGAAAATAGTTATGATTTTGCTGAAAACATTAATGATAAGACAGAGGCTATTGTGATTGAAAAAAAAGGGAAGAAGGTGGTGATTTACTGATGGGGGGCATTCTTGGCAGCAAGTTGGGATTTTATATCTTCTACATTTTACTTTTTACTATAGGGATTGTTCAAGTTGCCAGATTAATTAATATTGAAGGCGAATATATTTTTAAAATTGCCGACGCTGAAGACAGGGTAGTTGTGTATAGGATAATAAAATGTGCTTCTGAAAATAATAGGTTTGGAATCATAGATGAGTCTAAATTCGATGAAGAGATATTGAAAAATTGTTTGGGAGGGAAGTATAGTTTTTCAACAAGCTTAAAGAAATCAGAGGGATTGAATAAAAGAGTTGAGGCGGGTAGTTTGGAAAAAGATGTTAGGGATATTGCTAGGTACGTGATTGTTAACGGTAAGGGAGCAAAGCTTGAGGTGAGGTATAGTAAAAATGTTGCCTGAAGATATTCAAGATCTGATAATTGCTACAGCTTTGTTGTTGATACTTCTAATAATTGGAAAATTTATTTATAATATATATGGAGCCGATTTTTCAGCAAATAGGTATATCTCTAAAGATGTCGACTTCAATGATGAAGAGAAATTTTTCTTGTTGAATTTCCTTAGAGCAGAAGCTGGAACTGGGGGGATTTCTGAATTAATATCTAAGAGCGAAGGTGAAACTAACTTGATTTCTTTACAGGAGATTAGCGAGAGTTACCTAGGATCTTATTTTGGCGGAAGAAATTATATCATGAAGGTCCAGTATTCTGATGGGAAAGTTAGATTCATTACTGCTTCACATGCATGGGGTTTACCTAAGGGTGAGAGAGGGATTCCGACGGAGAAGCAGAAAAAATTTTGGTTTGAATTAGGCGACGGAGAAAAATTCAGAATACCTTCTTTAAAACAAGGATTAATTACAATTGAATTGAAGGTGGAAAAATGAATAACAGAGGGGCTTTATTTGCAACTTTAACTATGATAATTATGATAATCTTTGTTATTAGTATTAATGCTAGAAAGACACAAATATTAGAAGAAACTAAAATTGTTGAGACTGGAAAAATTCCTGATATTGCTATATACTTTTCTATAGAAGAAGAGACGATGAAGTTTTTTATTGAAAAATCTATGGAATATGCTTCTTTTAATGCTCTGAAGAAAATGGGAGAGGAAGGCGGAATCTTAAAAGAGCAGAAATGCGAGAAAGTAAATGAATATGTAATATGGAAAGATGATTGCTATTTTTCTGATAACCTCGAGGAGAATTTTTTTAGTAGATTTGAAGAATTTTTTAACAATTATTTAAAAGAATATGGAGCAAGTAAAGTAAATACTGATTGGGAAATAGATGAGAATAATAAATTCGTTATAGAAGCGGATGGTATAATTGAGCTGGAATACAAAGGAGTGAAATATGGATTCGAGCCCGATATTAAATCTGTTTTGGATTACGACTTTAGTTATTATACTGAGATTTTAAGAAAAGCTAAAGAATGCTTGAGAGACGAGGAGTTAAAGGGGATTACAAGAAACAACTTATTTGAGAAATGCAGAAATGACAAGGATTTTAAATGGGGGGTAAAAGTCGAAGATAAGTTTGTATTATTTAGTGTTTCTAAACCTTACAAAAATTTAGGGGATGTTTCTGTGAAATTTGCTATTCCACACAATCAATAAATTTTTATATGTGTTGTAATTTTCTTCTTCTATGATTGTTCCTCTAAACTATGATGCGATTGTTTCTAAATTAAAAGAGAAAGGTATAGGTCTGTTTGAGATCGAGGAAAAGATAAAAAATAAAATGGAGCAGCTTTCTGGATTGATAAGCAAGGAGGGTGCTGCGCATATAATTGCAAATGAACTGGGGATAAAGGTTTTTGAAGACGTTGGTGAGATAAAGATTAAAGAAGCTAAAGGTGGAATGAGAAATGTAAACTTAAATGGGAAAGTGACTGTTAACTTCGGCGTTAGAGACTTTAAAAATGATAAAAGGGCTGGAAGGGTTGGGAGCTTTGTGATCGGAGATGAGACTGGAGGTATAAGGGTTGTTCTGTGGGATGATAAGCATATAAATAATATGGGTAAAATGCAGGATGGTGACATAGTCAGAGTTGAAAACGGATACATTCGGGAAAATAATGGATATAGAGAGATTCATCTTAATAATAATTCTGCGTTTAAATTAAATCCGGAGAATGTGGATATTAAAGACGTTAAGGTAAATGGGCTTGGTGAATTTAAAAGTAAGGAGATTAAGGAGCTGCAGCAGAACGATAGAGTAAGCATTAGGGGGACAATAGTGCAGATATTCGAGCCTAGGTTTTATGAAATCTGTGGAGAGTGCGGAAGGAGAGTCAGAATAGAGAATGGAAGCTTTAAATGTGAGCAGCATGAAAAAATGAATTTAGGATATGCATGCGTTGTCAATTGTGTTTTGGATGATGGGAGTGAGAGCATAAGGGTAGCCTGCTTTAGAGAGAATGCATGTAAATTAATCGGAATTAGCGAGGAAGAATTATTAAATGTTAAAGATAAACCTGATAAATTTGAAGCCTTGAAAGATTCTACCTTGGGAAAGCAGATTAAAGCTGAGGGAAGAGTAAATAAAAATGCTATGTTTGACAGGCTGGAGTTTGTAGCTAATTATGTTGAAGAACTAAATCCTGAAGAATTATTGAAAGAGATGGAATGATTTTTAGAACGCATATTGCTTTTAGTTTATTGATTGGATTGTTTTCCTATTTTTATGGCCTTGTTGATAATTGGATTTTATTTTTTTTATTTTTGTTTCTTGGCGCCGGGTTTCCTGATATCGATCATAAAAAAAGTAAATTCGGAAGAAATTTCTTTTCTAGAATTCTTGGATTTTTTTCTAAACACAGGAAAATATTTCACAGTTTATTTTTTGGAGCTGCTCTAGCATATTTATTTTTTCTTTATGATAAGGATGCTGGGCTCGGATTCTTTCTTGGATTCTTGAGCCATATTCTTTTAGATTCTTTTACCGAGGAAGGAATTAATTTTCTATATCCTTTTCGGAAATTTGTTTTTAAGGGAATTATTAAAACCGGAGGGAGGCTAGAAGCTGTTTTGTTTTATCTTCTTGCGATAATTGATGTCTTTCTATTTTTAATTGTGCCGACGTAAAGCTTTTAAAGTGTAACATTTTGTAATATAGGATGTTTAAACCAAAAATCGAGGATGATGAGTTTTTTGACCTTCTTGCCCAAGATTTTAATGAAGATGATGATTTTGGAGAGGAGTTTGTTGACAAGAGAAGAGTGAGAAGGGTCTTTGTTGCGAGCTAATTTTTATTTTTTATTTTTTTCCTTTTGGAGAGGTGATATTAAATAATTCTTGTAGAATATCTTTTGGATTCAACTGACATAAGCGACATGACAGCAGAGAATTTATAAATGTTAACTATCTCTACAATTGCGAGGGGTTTAGTTTTCTAAATCTCCTTGAAATAAAAACCGAAAGGAAAATACGGAGGTAATTAAAATGGGGGACTTGCCTATAAAAAAATTTAGAAGCGGCAATATAACTTGCAGCATCTGGAGCAATAAGAGAGATGTTGAGAGAGATGGAGTGAAAATGGAGGTTGAGTTTAAAACTGTTTCTTTAAGGAAAAGCTGGGAGAAAGACGGGAAGTGGTTTGATCATACGATTACGAATATTAGAAAAAATGATATTGCTAAAATGATTTTGCTATTGCAGAAGGCACAAGAAGAACTGCTGCTGAGCAAGGAGGAATAATATGGATAAGATAGAGGATTTACCAGGGGTAGGGGCTGCGACCGCTGAAAAATTAATAAGTGCTGGATATGGTAATTTTATGTCGATAGCTGTTTCTAGTCCTGGAGAGATGGTTAATATTGCAGGGGTTACCGAGGCTACTGCTAGAAAAATAATAAATGCTGCCAGAAGCAAATTAGATATGGGGTTTGAAACTGGAGAAGAGCTGCTGAGAAAAAGAGAAAATGTTACTAAAATTTCTACTGGCAGTCAAAATTTAAATGCTATGCTTGGAGGAGGAATTGAAACTGGAGCTATAACTGAAGTTTATGGCGCCTTTGGCTCGGGAAAATGCTGCTCTTTTGAGACACCTGTTCTTTATTTTAATAATCATAGCCCTCATATTGAACCTTTATCGGCTATCTATGAAAAATATAAGGAACTCCATGAGGAAAGGAAACAAGATGATGGTTTCTTTGTTGAAACTCCTGAGATAGAGGTTATTGGATTAGAAGGGAGACATATTAAAAAAACAAAAGCTGCTGGCATTTACAGAGAGTTTGTTGATAAACTCTATGAGATAAAAACAGGAAGGGGAAGAAAATTGAGAATTACTGGATCACATAAACTTCTTTCTTTTTCAAAAGGATTACAATGGATGCCTGCCGGAGGGCTTAGCCAAGGTGATTTAATTGCGCATCCTAGAATCTTGCTCTATGATGGCGAAAAAACCATAAGCGAAGATGACGCTTATTTCTTGGGTTTATATGTGGCTGAAGGCGGAGGTAGAGGCATTTCTAATAATAACAAAGACCTTGTTCGTTGGATTGAAAATTATACCTTTAGTATGTTTGGATTTAAACCCAAAATTCATGAAGATAAGAGAAGAAAAGATGTTTGCTATAATCTCGGGCTTAGGAATGCTATGAAGCCTTTGCTTGGCGACCTTATGAAGTGTAACTCATCGAATAAATATATTCCTGAGTCTGTATTACTTGGAGATGAAAATATCATAAAATCTTTCCTAGCTGGTTACGTTGACGGCGATGGTTATTTACCTGAAGATGGAGAGATAGAGATGACAACTTATAGCAAGACTCTAGCTAACAATTTAAGTTATCTGCTGTTAAGATTAGGAATCCGTTGCTCTTATACAGAAAAAACTGCCGATGGAAAAATCTACTTTAGACTCTTTGTTTGTGGAGAGGATAGAATGTTATTCAATACCTTGCCACTTAAATTAAAAAAAAGTTTTTATTCTTTCAGAAATAGTAAATATGGATATCCTTTACCTATTATTCGATACATTGCAGAAACTTATGCAGGAACTCTTGGAGGCAATCGCGGTTCTCATCGAAAAATTATTGGAAAACAGGCTAGTTATCATAAAGGAGAGAGATATATTTATGACACTCTTAATCAGAAAACAAGAACTAATAGCCTTAATGATAAAACTTTGCTTGCAATTAAACTTCAATTTGAAGAAGGATTGAAGATTATTAAGGAAGCCTTGCTACTTGCGACTAGATTAGAGAAATTAAGCAAAGATGAATTTAATAATTTGCATAAACTACTTCCTTTCTCATTTAATATGATTCATGCGAGCATCGGAATCAAGCCTTCTACTACAACAAACTATATGCAAAGAGGACTTCCTAAAGATGTGGCTAAAGTGGGGAAGATAAAATCTTATATTATGCAGGAACTTCTTTTAAGAGAGGATAAACTATCGAGGGCGATTGCAGATATTAACAATGTGCTTTATTTTGCTTGGGATACAATCACAGAAATAAAACCTGTTGATTATGGGGATTATGTATATGATTTAGTTGTTCCTGAAGGGCATTTATTTGTTGGAGGGAATTTACCGACGATTTTGCATAATACTTCTCTTGCGCATCAACTAGCTGTTAATGTTCAGCTTCCGAGAGAAAAGGGCGGCGCTGAAGGAATTGCTGTTTGGATTGATAGCGAAGGGACAATAAGGCCTGAATACATTGCAAAATTAGCTGTAGCTCAAGGTTTAGATCCTAAAGGAATTTTGAAGAATTTTAGAGGGGTGAGGTCATTCAACAGCGATCATCAGGTGCTGCTTGCTGAAAAGGTTGAAGATCTAATAAAGGAAGGGTTGCCTGTCAAAATAATAATTGTTGATTCCTTGATGGGGCATTTCAGAAGCGATTTTTCTGGAAGGGGAGAGCTTGCTCCTCGTCAACAGAAATTAAATAAGCATTTGCATACTCTGCTTAAATTAGCAACTCAATATAATCTTGCAGTGTATGTTACAAATCAAGTGATGGCAAAACCTGACACATTTTTTGGAGATCCTACTGAAGCCATCGGGGGACATGTGCTTCATCATGCTTGCTTAACTCCAGATACTTTGCTTCAATTGGCTGATGGAACGATTCTACCTATAGAAAATTTGACCAGATATGCCTCATTACCGGCTATTGACTTTAAGGATATGAAATCAAAAACTTTATTTTGTGACTTTGGTTCTAAAAGGATGGATATTAAAAGAATATACGAAATAGACACTGGAAATAAAATTACGGCATCTGCAAGGCATAGGTTTTTTAGATTGAATAGATTACATATTGAGGAAGTTGAAGCTAAGGATCTTAAAAATGGCGATTATTTAATGCACTTAAACTTTATTGACATAGACGGCGAATTACAAAAGCTTCCTGAAATTGAACATAAAGAGCTTGTTAAGCTGAAGAAGGAAGGTGCGGATATAATCAAGGACGAACTTAAAATTAAAGGATTGACTAGGGAAAATATTTGTAAGGAAACTTCTATTAAGCCAAGGCATCTTAGAAGAATTTTAAATCAGGGCTATCCAACACAAAAAGAAGTTGTAGAGCATTTAATAAAATTAGCAGACCCTGCCGAAAGTGGAATTTATGAGTATATAGAGGTATGTGAAACTAATAAGCATAAAATCTTAACTATTCCAAGAGAGTTAAACGAAGATTTTGCTCAGTTATTGGGATACCACCTAGGAGATGGCACTACTGGGGATTATTTTGTAAGATATAAAGATGAACGGATAGAGGTTCTTAAGCACTATTCTATATTATGTGGGAATTTATTCGGCATTAAAGGAAATATTTGCAAGGTTAAAGGAAAGAATTGTTATGAGTTGTCTGTTAACAGCAAGGTTATTAGTACTATTATAAGGGAAACAATGAATAATTTATTTTTATTAGTTTCTAGATCTCCCAAGAGTGTTGTTGGTGCATTTATAAGGGGCTTCATGGATGCTGAAGGTTATGTTGCTAAAAATAGACCCAGGATTTCTTTGAGCCAGAAAAATGAGCAGACAATAAATTATTTGCAGATGCTACTTTTAAGATTTGGAATTAGATCTAGGAGAGATACTTCGAATTCAAGAAATAAATGCATTGAGATTTTGCTGTTAGATGGAAGAGATTTTTATAACTTTGCTGTGAACATAGGCGTTACTGCTACGGATAAGAAGATGGTAATGGAGGGATGGATCAAACATTGTGAAGACACTTATCGAAAAGAAATAATCCCAATACCTAGAAAAGATTTACAGATACTACTTAAAGAATGCGGAATTGCACCCTCGAAGGTTTTAAAGTGCAGGCCTGATAATTATAAATTTATTTCTAGAGATAATCTTAGAAATGTTTTTGATGCCCTGATGAAAAATGATATACCTGCTGTGTGCATAGAAAAGGTTGGCTTTATCCAGAAGCTCTTATTTGGGCAGGTAAGATTTGAAAAAATAAGAAATATTGCTATCAAAGCTAATTATGGACATTTGTATGATATCGGTGTTCCTTTCTTAGAAAATTACATAGCTAATGGATTTGTGGTGCATAATTCTACTTATCGTATATATTTGAGAAGAGGTAAGAAAGGGACTAGAGTTGCTAAACTTGTTGATGCGCCAGCTCTCCCAGAATCAGAATCTGTTTTTCAAGTAACTGATGAGGGAATTAAAGACGTGTAGATAGATTTAATTTTCTTTATTTTTATTAGAGAGAATATTTGTATAGAAGTGTTTCGGGTTACAGATACTAATCTTTTTGTAATCCTTCAGATTCCTTTTCAATCTTGTATCTTTGCTGATAAAATATTTTGATTCTTCCTCTATTGCCTGACTTATGAGAAAAGAATCATGTGTTTCTTTATGTTTTGAGATAATATCAAATATGTATTTTAATCCTAAACTTCCAATTAAGATAATCTTTTCTTTATTTATAAATTCTTCATAGAAAGAAGTCATTTCCTGCATAAGATTTGTCATATCTTCCTCGCTGAGATTAAAATCGTATCTGTATTTGTACCAATATTTTAAAGGCATTCCACTTTTATACATTATATCTACACATAATTTATCATGTATTACGGAGATTACCTCAGCAATGACTAGATTTGAAGTTAAAAAAATAAAATTAGAATCTTTTTTTGATTTAATTTCTTGTAATATATTATGTGCATAATAAAGCTGTGGATTATCTTGTTTTCTTTTCTTGATAAGGTCTTTTCTTTCTTCATCACTTTCCATTGAATCTAAAGCCATTTTAAGAATTAACCAATCTGCGATGGTATTTGCATCTAAAAAGCACTTATTCGGCAATTTTACCACCTACTAAGTCTTTCCCAAACAGATTCTTTTTTCTTTCTTTTTGATTTAGAAGATTTTCTAGGTCTACTTCTTTTTGTCATTATTTTCTTTAGTATTTCTTTTTTATTTAAAAACTTCTTACTATTATTTTGTGATGATTTAACCAACCACCTAATGCATTTTTTCTATTTTTGGTTAAGAAAATAGCCCTTTATTTAAGACAATGCTATAATTCCATTAATTCTGATAATTACTGTTATTGGTTATTATAATTGTTTTTGCTTCACAAGAAAAGCTTTAGGGTTTTTATCAACGTCCCCGCACGGATTCGAACCGTGGGTTTCAAGGTCCGCAACTTCGCAGCAAGAGCACTTGCGTTTTATCCAGACTAAACTACGGGGACACGATGGAAAAACAGGAAATAGCTTTTTAAATTTGTTTGCTTTTTAACTGATATGCCTAAAGCCAGAACTGCATTAGTTGGTGTGAGTAATAATTCTCAACGAATACAAATTTATGATTTACTTTTTAAAAAATTTAATTATATGACAACTACAGTTTCGACGCAAGAAAAGATGCTCATGCTGATGACCAAGAACGTATATGATTTATATTTAATGGAATTAGACCTTGGAAACCCCGGAAGCTATGATGTTGCAGTTGCGAAAAACATTTATCAAAATCTTGAAGAACGAATTAAAAGGGGTGATGTTAAATTTTTATGCTTATGCAATGATGTAAGAGGGTTAAGTAAAGCCTATGAGGGAGAGATTCCTATATGCTTGACTTCTATATTTCTTTCTGATCCTGGCAGATTTATAAAAAGAAATTAACTGCTGGCTTTCCCTGCTTTATTTGCGGTACCACTTCTTCCTTTGTATTCATTGTAATCTACTTTGACAATTTCTGGACGGGAGGTTTTTGTATATATAATCGAAAATTTAACATTGCTGAAATAAATATCTTGAGGAACTTGTTTTAATCTTTCTTCGTCATATTCTTCAGTTAGCGGATAATATAATACTACAACTTCTCCATCATTCCCTTTTGCTCTTACTTCTAGTGAAGCTAATTGCCCTTTGGAGCCATCTGGAAATTGAGCAAAGTCATTTATATAAAGATTAAGAGATTTTTGCAATTTAGTTCTAAAATTTTTACCCTTTAAACCTAGGTATTTTTCCTTTACAAGGCGTTTAAGAATTTCTTCTAGTCTTGTCATAATGTTTTATTTTATTTTTCGTTTTAAATAAATTCTTGTTTCGGATAATATATATAATAAAACTTATAACAACTTTTATAAATGCGGTTTTAGGTAGCTGCTTTGTTAAAATGCTAAAATGTTCAAGCTGTCATAGGAATACGCAGGATGGAGTTACTAGATTTAAGTGCCCTGAATGTGGGAAGATTGAGATAATCAGATGCGAGCATTGCAAGAGAACTGCTATAAAATATAAATGCTTGAGCTGCGGTTTCTCAGGTCCTAATTAAGATGGCAAAGGTTGTTGTTACTTTAAAGATTATGCCTGAGAGTCCTAAAACTGATTTGGATAAATTGCAGAAAAAAGTTCTGGAAAAAATAAAAAATGTTATAGGCGATACAGAGACTAAAGTTGAGAAGGAAGCTATTGGTTTTGGATTGAATGCCTTAAAGATTTTATTTGTGATGGATGAAAATAAAAACGTTGATATTATAGAAGACGGAGTAAGGAAAATTAAAGAAGTGCAGTCTGTTGATGTGACTGATGTCAGGAGAGCTATTGGCTAAATTAAGTATAAAAATAAATTTCCGAAAATCAAGCTTATTATCAATGATATTAAAAATGCTGGAGTGAAGATAATTCCTTCTTTTATTTTTACAGCGCTGATATTTGTTTTTTTAATTAAGGCTATTTGCTTCTTTGTTAACTCTTGAGATTTCTTGTGGATTAATTTGTTTTTGTAAAAAAGATTTTCTATTATTAAATCACCTTCTCTTAGCTTTTCTACCGGGATTGTTTTTATCAGGCAGGTTCTTTCAACTGTTTTTATGAAGATGTAAATGTAAAAGAGAATCATTGGAGACACTGAAATAATTATTATAGCTGTTTTTGGGATGTTTGTTGCGAGCGATGATAAAATTATTACTGCTATTATTGAGAGGATGGTTATTTGGGTTTTCTTCGTGTCTTTTATAATCTGTTTGAAAGGTTTTAGGAATTTTTTATTGTTTTTTACTGCCAATGAAACTGCGTAGATTAAGCTGTATATCGCCCCTATGATTAAAACATTTGTGAAAAAATCTATTGGGAAAGGGAAAAGAAGCTTCGGGCTGAAAAATTCTAGAAGGAAATAAGGGTAAGTTGCCAATGCCAGGCTTAGTGATATTAGTAATTTTGCATCTCCTCCGCCCCACTGCCTTAGGTAATACATAATTGACGCCAGAATAAATATTATTGGAAATGAAGAAAAAATTGCAGATGTGAAACTCCAGTCTTTTGTTATTAAGGAATATAAAATTCTTAATGAAACTGCTGAGAATATCAGGAAATAATTCGCATAATCTGGGACCTCTGTAGTCTTTATGTCTGAGATTACTGCTATTATTGTTACTATGAATGCCAATAAAAGCAAAATTAATTCTATTTCGAACATTATGATTAAGTATAATAAAAAGATTTATATATTATCTCCTATTTTCTATTAACTTATGGGGTTAAGATTGGAGAGAAATCGTGATTGGAAACTTGTAACTATTGTTGTTATGGGTTTATTGCTGATAACAACTGCTTCTTGGATTGGATATACTTACTATCAAGCTAAACAAAATAATTTTGCATTTCAGAATCAGCAGCTTGGAAGATTGGTTGAGCAGAGGAATATATTGAATTCTGTCCAGGCTACTGGCTTTTATACTTTAACCGTTGTTGATCAGGACAATAATCAGAGGTCATTACTTTTAGCTCCAGTTGTACCGCAGCAACAACAGCAAGCAGTGCCTCGGCAAGTTGAGTAAAATAGATAATAATTAAAGCCTTTTTCTATACTTAATTTTCATGATAAGCATTATCGGAGGGGGGCCAAGTGGGGCTTACTTGGCTAGTTTAGTTAATGATGAAGTAAATTTATATGAAGAGCATTCTGTTATTGGAAAACCGATTCAATGCACTGGTATTTTGACTCATAGCATTAAAGAACTAATTACTGTTAACGATGAATTTGTTGTGAATAAAATTAAAAGAATAAAGTTGATCTCTCCTAGGAATGAAGAGTATGAGTTCAGATTAAATCATCCTGAAATCATAGTGGATAGATATAAGTTTGATAATTATTTGATTAATTTAGCGAGAGAAAATGGTGCTGAAATATTTACAAATCATAAACTGAAAGATTTTTCTTTTGATGATAGAAAGATAAAACTAAAATTTCATGATAAAGAAGTTGAGACCGATATTTTAGTCGGGGCTGATGGACCTAATAGCCTTGTTGCGAGAAAAGCAGGATTGTTGAATGGGAGAAGGTATAAAATAGGGCATCAATACACTGCAAAAGGAGAATTTGATAAGGAGATTTTTACTGTTTATTTCAATGGCAGGAAGAATTATTTTGGATGGGTTGTTCCTGAGAATGATAAAATTGCAAGAATCGGGATTGTTGGAGATGGAAATATTCCTGAATTATTCCAGGGATTTTTAGATAAAATAAAGATAGATAAAAAAGACTTTGTCGAGTGCCAAAGCGGGGTGATTCCTGTTTTTGATTATAAATCTAGATGCTGCGACGGAGACGTGTATCTTGTTGGCGATGCTGCGGGGCATGTAAAAGCAACTACACTTGGCGGGATAGTATACGGGATGAGGGCTGCAAAGATACTTGCAAATGTTTTGGAAAAAGGCGGAGATTATGATAAATTGCTGAGAAAAGAAATTGGAAGAGATCTATGGTTGGATAACAAAACTGCTGAATTTTTGAGCAAATTTGGCGAGGATGAATTTGATGAATTTATTAGATTATTGAGAAAAGTTGATCTTGGGAGATTTAATAGAGATAAGCCTTTTTCTGGATTGCACTTGTTCTTGAAGCCGAGCTTGATTTATTTTTTAATGAGGCAGGGATTAAAATAAATTTATTGCGTAGTCGAGGCCTTGGCAAAAGCCAGATATAATTGGAAAGCTGAAAGATAAAACGAAGTAAAGCGAAAATGCAGAGATTATTCCTATGATGTAATTAAACCCTCTAGAACTTTGCAATAAAAATCCTACAACTGCTGATATTGGCGCCATAAATGGTATTGGTGCTATTCCTAGAATTAACCCGAATAAGAACATTAAGAATGCGTTTGGAATTGCTATTAATAATGAAATCCCCGAGGAGAAAGCCATGGTTGCCCAGAGAAATCCGATTGCTATACCCGCCATGATTGTTATGAACGAAGATAATCCGAATGTTCCTGCTGTTGCAAGGTCAATAAAGAAGTCTGCTCCTGATGCAATTACCCCTATGATAATCGGGCCAAGCTTTCTTGAAAACGCTCCTATTATAATTAGAGTTAAAGCTACGAATAATATGTTGTCTAAGGAATATTTTATAAGCTCAAATAAAAATCTCCAGAAGTATTCTACGCATATATTCAAGGGCATTTTTCTTAGTAACCTTTAAATATTAATAAAGTTATTTGTTGCTTTATGAATAAAAGAGGAGTGGAAGGGACTTCTGCTGGTAATGTTGCTACCTTGATTGCTTTAATCGCATTATTCTTGGTAGTTTATATTCTATTATTGCCTGAAGCTGATAGAAATAGACTCTTAGGCACTGATCAAGATAAGAAGGCTGAGGTTACTGGCGTTGGAGATGTTTTACTAAGCGAGTTTATTGGGAAAGTTGAGCCCGGAGAGCAGGCAAAGAGAAGACTGCATGAAATTGCCAATGTTAATTTATTTACTAAAGAAGAATCCGGATTAATAACATTATCTGAGAACATAAAAGTAAGCAAGGGATTTTTTGGAAGCAAAGACCAGAATATTTTTTTTAAAATCGATAATCCTGATGATGTGCTGAAAACTGAATTATACCTCGTTGTTGATTCTGGAAACGGGGACTTGATAATTGATATTAATGGAAATGAATTTTACAGGAATGAAATCAAGCAAGGGCAGATTAGGATTGATATTCCTCTTGATTATTTAGCTAATGCGAATAATTTAAGATTGAGCGTTTCTGGATTTGGTCCTAAATTATATTCCTTGAGAGATGTTAAATTAAGGAAGAATGAGGAGATTAAGAACAGGGTTGCGAGAAGAACTTTCTCTGTTGATGCCGAGGAAAAAAATAAGATGGAGAGAGCCATTATGAGATACAGTGTATTTTGCGAGAGAGATGAGGATAAGGCTTTGAGGATTTTGCTTAATGATAATTTAGTTTACAGCGATGTTCCTTTCTGCAACTTGAAGGAGGATGCTGTCGAGCTCGGCACTGGACTTTTTAGAGCCGGGGTGAATAACTTGGATTTTGAAACTGAGGGAGATTACTTAATTGAAGGGATTAACCTGAAAACTTTTTCCGATGAGGAAGAGCTGCCTGAATATTTCTTTTCTTTGAAACAAGATGATTTTAGGAGAGTGAGAAGGGGGCTGAATGACGTTGTTGCGAGCTTTGAATTCAGCTTGAGGGATGATAGGAAGAGTTTTGTGCTGGAGATAAATGGAGAAGAGATAAATATTGATACTACGGATGATACATTTTTAGTTGTTCTTACTGACTTCGTTGAAGAGGAGAATTTGATTAGGATAGATGCGAAGAATAGCTTTGAGATACTTGAATTTAAAGTAGTTTTGGAGTAAAAAGATGGCTGTTAAATGTCCTAAATGCGGGAGGACAATACAGAATCAGGGTGCGCTGAATACACATATGTTGACTCACAAATCCAATACTGCTAGTCAAAGAGATTCTTCTTCTTTTTATAGCGGAAGAGATTCTGGAAATAATTCTGGAGATAGAGGAAAGGTGAGGAGCTCTAATTCAGGACCTTTGATTTTTTTATTGATAATTATTGCACTTGTTATTTTTTGGATAAGCCCCTGGTTTGAAAAAGCTGTTGCTTCCGGAGTTTTGGAAACTAAAGGGGGGAAATTAATCAAGCCGTTGTTTTCTTTTGCCGATGCTGCCAAGGATAGTTTGTCTAATACTGCCAGCACCCTCAGCAAATTTGCCAGCGGAGAATATAAATCTAGCTTGAAGAGCGACGTTGAGGAGAGAGTGAAATCTGGATTGGAGTTTGGTGAGCTGAAAATTTCAGGAATTGAATTTGGAGGATTGAGCTTGAGCAATGAACTTAAAGTTGACACCATCATTATTGTAGGAAAGTTAGATTCTGCGATTGAAAACATTAGAGCTAAAATCTCTTGCAGACTTGGTCCTGAGAATATAACCGGGGATGTTAAGAGCGATGTTGTCGACGATAAAGGAATCATTGTTTTGGATAATCCTAATGAATTGCCTAGCTATGAGCAAGATGGAATTAGATGTGCTTTTCCTAAGGATAAAATAAACCTGCCTAAAAATGTGAATGCCAAAGAAGTTGAGATGATGCTTAGCTATTCTTTATCTCCCGGCTTCAGCTTAGAGACTTTTGTGATGGATAAAAATCTGGAAATCGACGAGAAAGAAAAACTTAGAAGAGGAGAATATGATCGGATTTCTAAGATGAGGTATATAACCGATGTCGACGCCAAACTGCAATTCAGCGACAAGAAACCATTGATAGCTGGAGAAAGTAAATTGCTTGGAATTCAGTTTGAGAATAAAAATAAGAGAAGAAACAATGTTGTTTTGGAGAGCTTTATTATTAGATTGCCAGGAGAGCTGAGTTTTGAAAAATGCGATGCCATGAATTTTGATTCTGGAAAAGGATTTTGGGTGATGGATAAAAAATATTTGGACTGGGTCAGCAAGCAGCTTAATGAAGACGATGGAGAAAGTGATTTGATTGAATGCGGGGTTAGGGCTCCAAGTGTTAGAGGCTCTGTTGCTGGAGTAGCTCCTATAGGTAAGATTGATGGGAGAGTAGGATTTAGAAATACTATAAGCAAGAAGCAAGATGTTATAATCTACAAGAAGGACGAGCCTAAGAATGATGAGCCTGTATTAGTAGAGGAGCAGAAGAATAGTGAGGATAAAGCTGAGAATGCATAGAAACATTTTTATAAACAACAAGGTTTTTAAAAATAAGGTGATGCGATGTCTAAATTTAAAGTTTTTATAATAATTCTAGTTTTGTTTTTTGTAATGGGGCAGAGCTGCAAAATCGGAGGGAAGAAGAAAAGTGGCTTTGTGGAGGATGATTTCACTGGAACTAAAGGCCTTGTGCTGAATCTCGTCGAGGGACTGCCACCGAAGGAGATCTGGAAAGGGATTGAGTTTGGAATCTGGGTCGATGTGCATAATCAAGGTGTTAATGATGTAAAAAAAGGAAGGGTTTGCGTCGGTTCTTTGCCTAGCAGCATATTTACTAAATCTGACAGCTGTTTAGAGTTAAAAGAGATTGCTGGGAGGAGAAATTTTCCTGGAGGGGAAATACAGACTTATGGAGAGGGAAGCTGGGATGGGTTTTTTCTTAAAGATAGTTATGAAGTTCCTGTAGATTCTACGTATCCAATTTCTGCTAAAGCCTGCTATGAATACAGCACAGTTCTTTCACCTCTGATCTGTGTTCGAGATTTGAGAATGAATGAAAAAGATGTTGTCTGCAAAGCTGGAAACATTAAAGTCCCTAGCAGCCAGGGTGGTCCTGTCTCTGTTGTTTTCCTGAAAGAGGATATTGTGCCGAGGGGAAGTGAAAATGAACTGTTCTTTACCTTCAAGATTAAAAATGCTGGCGACGGAGATGTTATTAAATCTGGTGTTGAGAATGATGAATGCAGGTTTACCAATAGAAAGGATAAGGACGTTGTGAATATTGAAATTGAGCTGCCTGGGTTTGGGAAAGGGGATTGTAAAAATGAAGGGAAAATTATTTTAATTAATGGAGAGGGACAGGGGTTCTGCTCTGGAATCAAGGTTCCAAAGGGAGAGAGTTTTTCGTTACCTTTAAATATTAAATTAACATATGGATATTTGTCTCATATTAGAGGTGAGTTCATGATCAAGAAAGATTTAACGACGAAAAAGGAGACTTTGGAGGGGATATAATGAAAAAAAAGAGGTACTATATTTTTTTAGTTCTAATTTCACTAATTTTAATTTCTGGTCAGGCTTGTGAAAGGAGAGATAAAAAAGCGGGAGTTTTTTTAGGAGGGAAAGAAGGGCTTGTAATTGATTTCGTCGAGGATGCTCCTCCTATCAGCGGAATTTTTAAAGATGAGGGGTTTCCAATTGATGTTGAGCTGATTAATAAAGGAGAGACTGAGATTGGGCAGGGTTCTGCTATTATTTATTTAACTGGGGCTTTGTTTTCCAGCAATGCAATTGATGCTACGAATAAGCAAGCCAGCAATGATGCATTTATAGCTGCTGTCGAGGATAGCGAAAAAGGAAGGGTTGAAGACAGCTTAGTTGTTTCTTTAGGAACTGCTACTTATAAAGGAACGATTTTGGGAGACAGTGTGCCTTTGGATGCTAGGGCTAGTGTTTGCTATCCTTATGAAACTAGAATTCAAGTAGATGAGTTTTGCGTTCCAAGCACTGCAAGAAAAGTAACTGGGACTGATGACTGCGAGATTATAACTACTGAAAATATAATAAGAGATAAGGATAATTCTGGAGCTCCTGTGCACGTTACCTCTCTAAGAGAGCAGAAAGGACCTGATTTTGTAAGAGTTACTTTAGATGTTAATAATGTCGGTACCGGGGACGTAGTTGCTCCAGGGGTTTGCAAAAGAGATTTGGAAAGGGCTGATTTGGATAAAGTCAGAGTGAAGATGCCGACGAATTTTGCTTGCAGCTTTAGAGATGGAGAGGGTAGCGAGGGTATAGTTGAATTGAGAAGCGGACATGCTGTGCTGAGATGCAAGAGAGATGTGAATAATCCTGGAAGCGCATTTAAGGAAAGTGTCGGGATAACTTTGGGATACAATTACTTGCAGGAAATAAGCAAGACAGTTACGATTAATAAAGGAAGTTAAATAGCTTTATAAATTTTTTATTCTTTTTTTCCTTTTATGGAAATAATTGCAGATTTACA
>CAYJRS010000002.1:0-39591 GCA_964372845.1 Candidatus Woesearchaeota archaeon
GAAATGGTTGAGCATTTCCATTTTACTGGAGCCAACCAGGCAGACATTCTCGCGATAATTATCTAGAATAAAGGTAATATATAATACTTTCGTTCAGTAAAGCCGGGGTGGTGGAGTTTGGTTTAACACACCTTGGTTCTCAACCAGACAGACATTCTCGCGAGTGTCTCACGAGTTCGAATTGGTTTACCACGAGAATCTCGTCCCCGGCGCTGAAACGCGGGTTCGAAATGTTTCTCACGGAAATCCCACATTTAGAATTATTAAATGGAACTATATAAAACTTATGTTGTGATTTCAAAATGAAAATAAAATTTCAAAACATTGGATGGAAAAGCAAGATAAGCCAGAAGAGATCTACTCTAAGCATTTCCATAAATAAATTAGTGGTTGTCGGTTCTTGCTTGAAAAAAGGAGATGTTCTATATAGTTACTTAGGAGAGGACGAGAATGGAAGGGTTGTTATGATTACTTATTTAGATAGAAAGGAAAAAAATAATTGTAGTAGTTCTTGAGGGGGCAAAAACATACGCTATTTGTATTTAAGTAATTTATTTTTCTTTTCTTGATGAAAGTTAAAAGTCCTTTTAGAACTGCTAAGAGGAAATTAAAGAAAAAATATACTGTAACTTTATTTGAAGATAAAAAAGGGAGGCTGTGTTTACCAATTCCAGATGAAATTTGCGAGATGTTTGGCATTGAAGTTGGGGATGTTGCAATATTTGAAGTTATTAATAAAAAAACTTTTGTTATAAGATTCGTTAATAAGAATATGAGTAGCTTGGTTGAGAAAATATAATGGCTAAAGGTTTGGATGCACGATGCAGAAACTGCAATAAAATATTTTGGGTTGAATTAAAATTGAAATTTGGTGTTAGGAAAGATATCCATGTGCCTGATTTGTTGAAGTGCTTTTTGGATGAGTCAAGATTTTATTTTAAATGCCCTTACTGTAAAAAGCCAACTATTGTTGGGGTTGCATTCTTCCGCTATAGAGAACCTGAGATAACACAAATTGTTGAAAATCCAGATTACATCGGCTAAAATGAAACATGATGAATTAATTTGCCCGAATTGTAAAAAAGAAACACTGCATAGGGTTAGGAATAAATACGGATTAGGTGATAAAGGAAAGCCTTACCTAAAAAATCAGATAAAGCATTGTTTAGTTTGTAACTTTTATCATGGCTATAAAGAAAAGAGAACAAGATCTGAAAGGAAAGAAGAGACGATGGTAAGTTTGAGATGATATGGCAATTTATATAAACTGAAATAATATATGGACATCATGAAGTTAATAAAAACAATCAGAACTGCTTCCAATGAGATCTTCATTTACAATTTTAAAGATAAAACCGTTGCGTTTAAACCAAGCGATGATGTAGAAAAAGAATTATTAGTGAATAAACTAGCTAAATTATTTGATGTTAATGTTATGAAAATAAAAACTGCTGAGATTGAAGGCAGGAAGGGGATTCTGATGGATTATCTTGAACATAGTACACTATTAGTACATTATAAAAAGGAATTGGACAAAGAGCAGATCAAACAATTAAAGAAGATAGTATTATTTGATATATGGATAGGTAACAGAGATAGGCATACTGCAAATATTTTCGTTAATGATAATCTGACTGCATTTGATCATAATAATGTATTTAACAAAAGTGCTGCAAGAAATTTCATTAAACTGGATGTCGGAAGGAGAGTAAATAAGGATTACGTTGAGATTATAGAAAAGACTTTAAGTAAGAGTTTTACTGTAGCACAAGTATTAAAAAAACTTGGTTTTGCGGAAGAAGATTTTAGAGAGATAAATGAAAAAGAGATTAGGAGAATCGTTATTGATAAATCATTATCAGAATTCTTAGTTTCAAGAGGGGATTTTAATAGAATTAGATTCTAAATATTTGAAGACTTCCAATAAAGAAGAATCATCTGCCTTATCTCCAATAAACCAAGGATTTATCTTGAATACATTGTCTTTTTCCAGGAAGAATTCAGGATTATCATCTATACCAATAACATCATCAATATGAATGCTAAAATCATCTGCTATTTTTTTAAGTGACTTTTTTCCATTTTCCAAATCTTCTCTCCCATAAATTCTAGTAAAACTATCTAAAATATTTACTGCTTTTAGCTTCTTTATTGTTACATCTCTGTTAACTACTGAGAAAGCAATTAGTTCAAATTTTTCTTTCACTTTTTCTAGGAATGCATTTAAGTTAGGCCTTGGGCTAATATAGTACTTTTCGAAGATTAATTTTCCATCATAACTTATATAATTTTTTTTAAATATTTTTAAGAATGATAAGGGTTCCATGTTTAGTAAAGTTTCATCAACATCAAGAACGAGTATTTTTTTATTCATGTTACTTTCGAACTACACCTTCTATATTAATTTTACGATATTGTTTGCACCCACATAAACATACGTTATAATTATTTAAGTAAGTTGAAGTTTTTTCCTTATACCTTTAGGAGATAAAAATGTCAGAAAGCCAATCAAGATACAGCATTGTTGAAAGATTAACAAAAACTAAACTGGATATTATGACTTCTAAATCCAACCTTAAAGAAGAGCTTAAACATAAACAGCAGGAAATAGAAGAGCTGAAAAAAGATTTAGAAAACTGGGAGAAGGACATCGAGGAGGATATAAACAGGGAAAAGAGAAGCAAAGAGAGGATAATTGAAAAGACCACTAAAGCATATCAAAATCTAAAGGAAAGAATGGAAGAAAAAGAACAAATTTACGATGAGAAGATGAAAGCTATCGAGAAAGCTCTAGAATCTATTGAAGAGATTAGCAAGACCTCTCCTACAATCCAAACAAAATCATAGTCCAATAGAAAATAAAACAAGCCATGTGCTTTTGGACACCAATCGGAGAAAATTTGCAAAGCCATGTTGCTGCTACCCCGTGCAGACCGAATCTGCAAAGTGGCATAAAAGTTTTGTCACTGGGGTTTTATGATTATTAATCAAGTTATAAAAAATTTAATTCAATGCCCCAAACAGGCTGAATCTGTTGGAACCTCTGTTTGATCATATGTCTTTTTAACAAACTTTTTTTCGACTAAATACTGCTCAACTTCGTCTCCAGAAACATCAATCAGCATCTCTCCATTAACTTCAACACAAGGCGATAAAGTTTGTCCTGATTTTTCCACCATTTCCTGGAATTGCTTTTGATTATCGATTATATTTCTGTCTTCATATTTCAAATTATATTTCTTTAGAATTTCTCTAACACCCATGCTCCATCCACAATGTGGTTTGAGATAAGCGATTACTTTTGGCTGTTTCATATTTTTTATACTAATTAATAAGTTTTTTAAGCTTTCTATTCAATTTTGATTTCTGAAAATTTTAGTTTTATATGACTTTGATGATTTTTCTGTATTTGAAGGAGCTATGAAAAAAATAAAAATATAGATTGATAATAAAGAGGGTACTGATTATTTTATCTTTTCTTTAATTTCATTTATATCATTTCTTACTTTCTTGAAGCTGTTAATCATTTCAGCTTTGATTTCACCAACTTCCCTATTAAGCTTTATCAGATAATTAGATACATCCCTATGTATATTTATAGCATACATTGCTACTGCTGTTAGTCCTGAGAAGAATGCAAGATACACCTGTATGTCCGTAGCTGTATTTCCAAAAATTCTAGTCAATATCATTACGAATAAAATAATTAAAATTAAAATCAATATACTTTCAATCCAATTTATTTCCATATTAGATTCCTCTTATTACAGTATAGACTAATAAAGCTATAGATCCTACTAAAAGCGTATACAGGATTATCCTTCTTATATCGATTTCCATAATATTTTATAATAGAATAGATTATAAATACTTTTGCAATCCTGAACATTTTTTGAATACTAAAATTACTTTTTGATATTAAAACCTAATAGGTGATGAACAGCACCTATAAGTTCCCATGCATGAGCACAGTACAGTTATAGGCGTTGCCCTGCTTAACTCCCTCGTAATCATCTGGAAGACGATTAATCCGAGATCGAACTTCCCGAAATTTCCCGAAGAAAATTTTCTACGAGATCGGGTGGAACCAGGGCACTATGGCCGTCCATCAAATTATAAATTAAAAAATTGGTTTTTAAGCTTTACTCCTGGCTTTTTCATCATGATATCATAAAGTGCATCAACAATTCTTTTATATTGTTGTATTATTTTTAAGAAAAAAAGAAAAATAAAGAAATAACTATTATTCCATCTTGCCAATCTTGAACATTTTTGTTCCGCATTTCATGCAAGTTCCCTTTACAGCATCTCTGCCATTTTTCATCTTTACTTGCTTAGCATCCTTAATCTGCCTTGATGTTTTGCATTTCATGCAGTGCCCTTCAACCATTTTCACACCTCCCTCTTCATCTCCAACATTATTTTTATTGTCTTTTGGATAAAAATACACTGATAACTCGCTTTTTTAAGGTTTCTATTTCAAGATTTTCCTTTTTCTTTGAAACTATAATAACTGTCTCTGCCAATTATCACATGATCCAAAACAGGAATATCCAAACCTTCTCCTGCTTTCATTAAGATTTTTGTAACTTCTATGTCTTGCTGCGAGGGGGTTGAATTCCCTCTAGGATGATTATGCACTAATATTATTGAATCTGAGCTCTCCTTAATTGCTTCTTTGAAAATCTCTCTTGGATGCACTAAAGTTGAGTTTAATATGCCGATGCTGATCTTCTTTACAGTTATTACTTCTCTATTAGTATTTAATAAAACAGCGAATAAAACCTCTTTTTTGTAATCTTTTACCTTATCTGAAAGCATATTATAAATATCTCTTGCTGATGTAATTGGTTTTTTATTATAACCGCCCATCTTTAATGTGTTGTATCTTTTGCTTAATTCAATGAAACTGAGGATTTTTAATGCTGCTGCTGTGTCATTTCTGCATTCTTTTTTTAATTCTTGAAAACTTAGTTCTTCTAATTTGTTCAGGTTGTATTTTTTCAATAATCTGTTTGCTAGGGTTATAACACTTTCTTCTTTTGTTTTTCCTAAAATTATTTCCAACAATTCAGAATCAGATAGGTTTTCAGCACCCTCTTTTATTAATCTGCTTCCTGGACGGTCATACCAAGGCATGTTTAGGATACCCATACAAAAAATTAAAAGAAGAATTATATATAAGCCTTTAGAATTAAAAATTCAGTAATAGTAATATTTATGGGCTTGTAGTTCAACGGAAGAACGTTGCCTTCGCAAGGCAGAAATGCGGGTTCAATTCCCGTCAAGTCCAGTGTAATGGAGCTGCAGGAATTCCGTACAAGAATAAATTCTTGCTTTTGAACCTCGGCTGCAACGTCCCGAACGTTAACAAAAAATTGAAATAGTAAAGTTTATATAATTTTTATCCTTTCAAAATAATTTATGAGAAAAAGTATTATTCTGTTCATTGTTATTCTCCTAGTTAGTTCTGCTCTTGTATTTGCTGCAGGCAGTGGAGGCGGTGGTGTAAGAAAGAGCGTTAGTTCTAGAGATATTGATAATGATCAAGTGGCAGTTACTAAACCAGTTATAGGCATAGATAGAAATGCTTCAGTGAAAAGAGAATTGCCAGAACAAGCATCTAGAGGAAAAGGATTGAAGTGCGGTCATTTATCAACGGTGAGGGAAAGAGTTGACTGTAGATTAAAATTACAAAAGGATGAATTATACGAGGAAAATGAATTATTATACCTCCCAGAAGAATGCAGGGCGCTAGAGGGAGAAGAGCAGGATAAATGCATAGAGAATTACCAGAAAACACAACGCTGCTGGAAATTTCCTGTTGGAGATGCTAGGATTAATTGCGTTAAAGAAAATTTAGAATTGAAAAGAAGCCATAAAGAAGAGAAGCAGAGATGCAAGCAACTAGAAGGGGATGAGAGGAAAGAATGTGTACAGAAGTTTAAGGAAAGTGCTTATGACCTTATCAAATTCAGATTTTATGATCTTGAGGAAAGAGCTGAGAAGTTAAAAGAAAGAGGGCTTGCTAGTGAGTCGGATGTTGTTGAATTAGTTACTGCTCTTGAAGAAAAAAAGATTGAGTTCAATAATGCTTCTACAGTGAGAGAAAAGAAAAGAATTATATTGGAAGTCAGGCAGCTTTGGAAGGAGTTCATTAAGAAGGTGAGAAAATGAACCGGAAGATCTTTTTCATATTAATTGTTTTATTTTTGGTAGTAGGGGCTGGATGCGAAAAGGCTGCTAAAGAAAGTAGCAATAAAGATATAGGTAAAGATGATACGGAAAGCAGAGATAGTGAATACTATGATGGATTAGATGATGCCTTTACTGAGCTAGACGAACTTGAGGAAGAAGATCAGTTATAAATCTCTTTCTTGATATCCTCTTTTTGAATGCCTAATTCTGTAATTAAAATGTCTTCCATGTCTTTCACAAATTCAGGCGGTCCGCATAGATAGAAATCTGTTTCTGCTAACAATAGGCCGGAATTTTCAATCATTTCCTTTTTAATCCTGCCAGTTGCTCCCTTCCAATTTTCTCGAGTTAGAGTAAATTCATGGCTTATATTTTTTGAAGTTTTTGAAATTAATTCTATCTCCTTTCTCCAGAGTATTTCATTTTCAGTTTTGTTTGAGTAGATAATATGGGTTCTTAATGGAAGTTTTTTTTCATGAACATATCTTAATATTGACATCAATGGAGAGATGCCTGAGCCTGCTCCAATAAGCATTATATTCTTCTTAGTATTTTTTTCATCAAAGTAAAATTTCCCGAAAGGTCCGGTTACAGCAATTAATTCTCCTGATTGCAAGTGATTTACAAAATATTCTGAAACAAAACCATCTTCTGTTGGCTTCACTGTAATTTCCAAATAATTCTGTTGGAGCGGTGCTGATGACATTGAAAAGGGGCGCTTTTGAATTTTATTTTTCCCGTCTCTAACTTTAAATCTCCCAGTTTTTTCCAGATCAAGCTCCATCATTGCAAACTGACCTGGCTGAAAATTAAATGGTTTTCCATCCAAGCTTATACGGACTGCTTTCGCTGTAGGAGAAAGTTTAATCAATTCTGAAACCTTTAGTATGTAATTTGGCATGATATTTTTTGAGTATAGAGAAACTATTTTTAAGCTTTTCTTAGTGTTCTGAAAGTCTGTAATATAAAACTTGAATCATAAGTTCGTGCTGTAATGGGTTGTTCATCATGGATTCCATGTTTGTTTTTAATACGTCTTCTATAATTCTTTTATAGTGTTTATTTTTTTCATATTTGTTTAGCTTGTATAATGCAAGGAGCATCATCGATGTCCCTGATGGGATAACACTATCTTGCGTCGTTGGAATTTTGAGGTAAAGTTTCTCGTGAAGCTTTGAAGTAAATGAAAACTCTCCTTTATCCTTGTAGAATAATTTTAGTGTTGTCTCTGCTAGATTATTAGCTTCCTTAAGATATTTTTTATTTTTTGATGCCTCGTATATGTCTAATAATGCATTCGCAAAAAATGAATAATCCTCTAGAAAGCCTGCTAAATTTTTCTTTCCATAAATTCTAAGAAGTTTTTCTCTATTTAAGCAATCCTTTAATATTTTTTCTGTTATCTGCTCTGCTATTTCCAATGCATCTTTATTTTGAAAAGTTCTGCTGTATGCTGCTAGCGCTGAAATGACTAATGCATTCCAAGAGACAATTATTTTTGTGTCTGTTGCAGGGGACCCTCTTTTGTTTCTGTAAATTAACAGAGATTTCTTGTCTTGCTCGATTTTTCTTTTTTCATCTTCTGTAAGATTATCACTCATTACGTGCAAAATGTTTTTTCCTTCATAATTTCCTTGCTTTGTGACGTTGAAGTATTTTATGAAGAGCTCAGGATCTTTTGTATTTTGCTTAACTTCATCGTATGTAAATAGATAAAACTTTCCCTCTTCGCCTTCAGAATCTGCATCCTGTCCTGAGTAAAAACCGTTTTCTGATAGCAGGTAATTTTTAAGATAATTATATATTCCATCAGCTTTTTCTTTAAAATAAATATCTTTAGTTTTAACATAATTCTTCGCATAGGCAATTAATAGCAATGCATTGTCATAAAGAGTTTTTTCAAAATGTGGAATCAGCCAAAGTTCATCAGTTGAATACCTGGAGAAGCCTCCTGCTAAATGATCATAAATTCCTCCATTGCCGATTTTCTTTAATGTATGAGATACTTTATCGATGTGCTTTTTCTGTTCAATATTAAATAACAAAGAAAGGGTTATAGGAAATTTTGGTGCCCCCGTAAATCCACCATTCTCATCATCATAGTAGTGCTCAAACAATTCATTGAAATTACTGATAGGCTCGTATGAAAGCTCTCTAGGCTTTGGTTGTTTTTTTTCAAATAAAAATTTCCTGTTTAGATTTGCTTCAGAATCAAACTGCTTCTTAATCTGCTTAAGCAATGAAAGAAAAGAGGGCATATTATATCTTTCCTCTTTTGGAAAATAAGTTCCTGCAAAAAATGGTTTCAAGTCTGGAAATAAAAAGATATTCAGAGGCCATCCACCTGATCCTGTTGTATTTATTGCAAACTGCATATACGCTGCATCAATATCCGGCCTTTCTTCCCTATCAACTTTTATTGAAATAAAATATTTATTTAAAAAAGATGCCGTTTCTTCATCTTCAAAGGATTCTTTTTCCATCACGTGACACCAATGGCAGGTTGAATACCCAATTGAAAGGAATATCGACTTATTTTCTCTTTTTGATTTTTCCAGCGCTTCTTTACCCCAAGGATACCAGTTTACAGGATTATATGCATGCTGTAGCAAATATGGAGACGTTTCTTTGATCAATTTATTTGGATTCTTCATTTTTGTTGCAGTTTTCTTAATTGCAAAGCTTTAAATAATTCCTAAGTATTTTAAGATTATGGCAATGAGAAGAGAAGATACAAGGAGGGAACATAATAGTTTTGTGGAGAGTATGCTGAAGAAAGCTGAGGAGAAAAACACAATCAAACCGCAGTCTTTGTATGACAGTGTTGATGTTAAAAAAATCCAAGAATTGACTGCAGAAATAAAAAGTGGCAGCACTGCCCATAGAACTAAAAGACAGGATTTTTAATTTTTTTATTCTTTTTCTAAACTTTTATTAAGATTACAACTATGAGCGGTTAAACTCCTTTCAGGTACAGACAAGTTTATATATTTTATGTTCCTAAATAAAACCATGAAAATAAGGGAAGTTCTAGATAAGAAGATTGGAAGTACAGAGTATACAAGATTCATAACTACTTTACCAAAGGATATAGTTAAAGAATCAAGACTTCTTGGCAAACAGCTAAAGGCAATAGCTAAAAAAGGAAAAATAATTCTCGAAGAAGAATAACTCTTTCATGTACCGAAAGCTTTATATACCTGTACTTTCTAAAAAAACCGTCCTTCATTAAGGAATAGCTGTAAAACAAATTCTTTGCTTTTGAGACGAAAGTCGGAAGGAAAAAAATTAGACAGAGGCAGTTAAATGAAGAGTCTAAATGAGAGAATTGAGGGTGCTGAAATATTCTTGGATAAAGGCAGGAATAGAAGGAAATATTTTAACGGGATTTTAATAGGCACCCTGCTAGCATTATCGTATCCAAGCTTAAACAAAATTACTGAATACAAAGTTCCTTCAATACAAGAATTTAGAAAAGAGCTGAGAAAACCTTATAATGGAAGAAGAGATGATGTTTTTTCTCTTGAAGCAATTACCGACGACAGTTTAAGGATCGCTGTTGTTAACCACTATAATGACATTAAAGATAGTGATGTTGAGAAAGTTGTCGGGCGCATTGATGGCAGATTTAGAAATATAATCGATCATGCTTCAGATAATTATAATCTTGATCCTATCCTAGTTAAGGGGCTGGCTTATCAGGAATCTACTGGAGATCCTAGAGCTATATCACCGAAAGGGGCACTAGGGTTAATGCAGATTATGCCAAATACAGTATACGAGATTATAAGAAAATACCTAAAGAATGATAAGATAAAGCAGGAGATAATACCTAAAAGGAGAATATTGAAAGAGAGAGTAATGGCTCCAAAATATAACATAGAGATGGGCGCGAGCTATTTGTCTGGTTTAATTGACATGTATGACGGCAATGTTATCTTAGGACTTGCTGCATATAACTTAGGTCCTTCAGAGGTCAATGGAATCTTGAAAATGGCCAGTATGAAGCCCGAGGAAGCTCACTGGCACAAGATAAAATATTTATTGCCGAGGGAGACAAGGGAGTTTATTCCTAAAGTGTTTAGCAAGGCGCTGAAGATAAGAGAGAATTATATGCATAATAAAGATAAGACAAATCAATATCATTAAAACAATAATTATTTTCTAGTGCTAAAGGAAAAGGTTATAAAGTATCTGTGTTTTCTCTTTTTCCGGGGTTGAATTATGGCTTTTGTTAAAGTTGCTTCTAAAAATGAGATTGAAAGCGGAAGAGGAAAAACTGTTGACGTTAATGGGAAAGAAGTTGCTGTGTTAAATGATAATGGAAAATTTTTCGCCATTGAAAACACCTGCGCGCATATGCAAGGTCCTTTGGGAGAAGGAAGTTGCGAAAACGGAAAAGTTACTTGTCCCTGGCATTCATGGACATATGATTTAAAAACTGGAAAAAATACTTATAATCAAGATATTAAATTAAGTGTTTATGAAACTAAAGTTCAGGGGGATGATGTTTTAATAAATACTGAGCCTAAAAAATAAAGGAGGAAATAAATGCACACTCTACCAAAACTGCCATATGAGTACAATTCTTTAGAGCCCTATTTTGATAAAGAAACAATGATTCTGCATCATACAAAACATCATCAAACATATATTGATAAATTGAATGCAGCTTTGGAAAAATATCCGCATTTGCAGGACAGAAAAATTGAGGATATGTTAAAAGTCTTGAGCGCAGTCCCAGAGGAGATAAGAACTGCTGTTAGGAATCACGGCGGTGGGCATTACAATCATTCTATATGGTGGCTGATGCTAAAAAAGAATATAAAGTTTTCAGGAGACATTGCTAAAACCATAGAAAAAAAATTTGGAAGCTATGACGAATTCAAGAAAAAATTTACAGAAGCTGCCTTAACAAGATTCGGAAGTGGATGGGCATGGCTTGTTGTTGATAAGGGAAAATTGGAAATCATTTCAACTGGAAATCAGGATTCTCCTCTGAGTGAAGGAAAAATTCCTATCTTAGGAGTTGATGTCTGGGAGCATTCATATTATAAAAAATACGGTCCTAACCGAGCTGGCTATGTTGAAGCATTTTTCAATATAATAAATTGGGAACAAGTCAATGAAAATTTTAAGAAGGCTAAAAAGTAATTATTTTTTTATTATTTTCTTTAATGTGTTGTATTCTTTCATAAATAATTCTAAGGTTGGCTTTAGATCTTGTCTTTTCTGGTATGCCTGCAGTGAATTATAATACCCTATTCTGTTTTTAAAATTGATGTTTATTGGCGGCAGATTGTGCTTTATTAATATGTTATTAAGTAAAATTCTTCCTACTCTGCCATTTCCATCTCTAAACGGGTGAATGTTTTCAAATTGGTTATGAACAACAGCAGCTAAGACTAAAGCAGGGTATTTATTTTTATTTTTCTCATACCATTCAATCAATTCTTTTAATAAATAATTAATCCTTGCTTGTGATGCTCCTTCGTGAACAACAACCCCTTTGCTATCAATCACAGCTACTTCTTCTCCTTTCTTTCTTAGCTTTCCTGCAAAAGGTTTAGAGTTCTTGAAAATAATTTTATGAATTTCTTTGATTAGTTCAATTGAAATATGTTCTTTTGTTTTTCTTATAAATGCTATTGCTTCATTTACTCCATATGCCTCAGCAATATCCTCTTTTGACTTGTCAGGCCATTTGTCTCTTTCTAATATATCTTTTACTTCAATTTCATTTAGTTTGCTTCCTTCTATTGCATTTGTATTATAAGTAAACAGCTCAGAGAAGACTTTCCATTGCCCTTCTGAAAGACGAGGGATTCTTATAGGTATTTCTTTTTCAAGCCTTTCTGCGAATTTTATTTCGTCTTTTGAGAGCTCAAATTTCAAAGGATCTTTTATCACATTATATCTATATATTTCTTCTAGAATCAGCTTTTCAGCAATCTGCTTTCTTTCTTTTAATTTTTCCGGCTTTAAATCCTGACCTAGATATTTCCTGAACTTATGGACTTTACTGCCTTCCCTAAGTGAGTGAGAGAGATAATACTTTATTTTGCCTTTTGATTTTCTTTTTTCTATGTGCATAGATATATTATGGGTGACTACATTTATAAATGTTTTTATTATGGGTGACTACACTTCAGTTATTTTGTGGTCACCTAAAAGAAGCCATATTTCTGTGATAAATAACTTTTTATATCTTATTTTCTCTTTTAGATTATGCAAACAATAAAGCTTGCTTCTGGATATGAAATGCCTGTACTAGGACTAGGTACTTGGCAGTTAACAGGAAGAAGATGCAAGGAAGCTGTGAAAAAAGCAGTTGAGTTAGGATATAGACATATTGATACTGCTTGGATTTATGATAATCAGGAAGATGTTGGAAATGCAATTAAAGAATCTTGGATTAAAAGAGAAAAATTATTTATAACATCAAAAGTTTGGACAGACAACTTAAGGTATGAAGATGTGTTGGAGCAGTGCAAGGAAACATTAAATCAACTAAAGTTAGATTATCTTGACTTGTATCTGATACACTGGCCTAATAGCGATGTGCCTTTGGAAGAAACGTTTAGGGCATTTAAAAAATTAGTGAATGATAAAAAAGTTAGAAGCATTGGTGTTAGCAATTTTAATATAGCCAGAGTTAGAGAGGCAAAGGAAAAAAGTGAAATTCCAGTTTCTGTGAATCAAGTTGAATATCATCCTTACCTGAACCAGGAATCTTTATTAGAGGAATGCAAGAAAAATAAAATTACTTTAACAGCTTACTCTCCCTTGGCAAGAGGAAACATCATTAATGATAAAGTTTTGAAAGCTGCTGCAGAGAAATATAATAAAACTACTTCTCAAGTTGCATTGCGCTGGCTACTGCAGAAAAACATTATTGCAATTCCAAAAGCAAGCTCTGAAGATCATTTAAAAGAAAATTTGAATATTTTTGATTTTGAATTGGAAAAAGAAGAAATAGAAAAAATAAATAAAATAAACATTAGGAAAAGATTGGTAAATCCTGGGTTTAGTGAGTTTGAAGATTAGAAAGATTTAATAATTAGCCGCACTATTCTCATAACATGAAAAGTTTAGAAAAAATCAAAAATAAATATGTAGGGAAATGGATTGCTTTATCCGGCGGAAAGGTTGTAGCGGTTAATTCCGACTACCATGAGTTGCATAAAGATTTAAAGGAAAAGAATTTTAGAGATATTTACGTTGTTTATTCTCCAAGTCCTGAAGATAAAAAATATGAAACCATGCTGTAAATGAGGTATTACAATAAATTAAAAGTTAAAGCTATTTTTTCTAAGAGAAACTTGAGATATGCTGAAGATGCTATTATTGATACAGGCTCTTCAGTTACAATTATTCCTCCTGAAATAGCGGATTATCTAGAATTTGAACCGGATAAAGAAAACCCTTCAATGAAAATAGTTACTGGTTCTGGAATATTAGAAATTCCAAGAAAAATAGCAACAACAATGAAAATTAATGATTTGGTGTTTACAGATTTTCCTGTTGGAGTGCATGAGTTACCTAAAGAAGTTGAGACTAAAGTTCTAATAGGGATGGACATTATTAATCAAATAAAACTAATAGTTAATGGGAAGAATAGAGAGTTTGAAATCATTAGTTAATCCTGAATTTAGTGAACTCGAAAATTGAGTTTTAACCGCTTCGCTGATGGACAACGAAGTTTTCCATGAGCCTTTCCTTTTACAACATAATATTCATAACATATAAAAAAATAAATACTAAAAATACCTGAATAGGTTTATGGGTAAATTAATTTATTGTGCAACACCTTCTAGATTAGTTCATAGGATTGAAGATATTATGGACTTTGTTACAAAAAACGATTATGCTCCTTTGCATCCATTTCAAGCATTTCCTTATGAGAGATTTGAAGGAAATCCGAAAATTGGGAGGGACAAATCGATGGAATGGTGTTTGAGGCTTATCGATGTAAGCGACGAATTCTGGATGTTTGGAATATCTGATGGAACATTAATTGAAGTTGTACATGCAATAAATATTATGAAACCGATTAGTTTACAACTTGAGGGTTTTGATCCGGATTGGAAAAGAGTTTATAAAAAATTAGGTTCGAAATATAAGAATCCCATAGATCCTTTTCTTTATACGCTTAAATAAAATTATATTACCATAACAAACTTTATAAATGTTCACAATAGTCTACTTTCACTATGAAACATACTTTTTTACAGCCTCAGGAGATTGAAGTCTTCTATATCTTGCCTGCTTTAAGAAGACATTTAGCTATGTATATGAAATTGCAAGGTTTGAAGCAGAACAAAATAGCTGAAATATTGCATATTGAAAAATCAGCTGTAAGCCAGTATATAAAAAAGAAAAGAGGGAACAATGTTGAATTTAGCGAGAATGTTTTGAATGAGATTGCGAAGTCAGCCTCTAAAATAAGAGATGAGTTTAGTTTGTTAGGGGAGACTCAAAGATTATTAAGATTGATAAAAAGCTCAGGTGATTTGTGCCGGATTCATAAGAATATTTCCAGTATACCAGAAGACTGTGAGCCTGAAAAAATAAATTGTTTTGGGGTTTAAAATGGCTGAAGAAATAAATATGCAGGATTTTACTATCGATAGGAGCAGGTACGATGATGCTCTTGTTATGGAAAATGAGTTTGAGGCAGCTGAAGGATTGAATGAAGAACTTGTCAGAGAGATTTCTAGAGACAAAAATGAGCCAGAGTGGATGCTGAAAAAAAGACTGCAGGGATTAGATTGGTTTAACAAAACTCCTTTGCCTAACTGGGGGCCAAGAGAAGTGAGGGAGAAGCTGGACTTAAATAAAATAAAATACTATATCAAGCCCGGAGCTAAAGAAGCAAGAAACTGGGGGGATGTTCCAGAAGAGATAAGAAAAGTTGCTGAAAGGATTGGAATTCCCGAGGCTGAAAGAAGAGAACTTGGAGGAGCTGGGTTTCAATTCGATTCGCAGATGGCTTATCATAATTTAAGAAAAGAATTGGAAGAGCAGGGAGTTGTATTTGAAAACATGGATGTTGCTCTGCAGAAATATCCTGAGCTTGTTAAAAAATATTTTATGACTTCTTGCATACCTATTAATGATCATAAATTTATAATGCTGCATGCTGCTGTTTGGAGCGGTGGAACTTTTATTTATATTCCTGAAAATGTGAAAGTTAGAATTCCTTTGCAAGCATATTTTAGAATGAATGCAAGATCTGGAGGACAATTTGAGCACACTTTAATAATTGCTGATAAAAATTCTGAGGTAGTATATATCGAGGGCTGTTCAGCACCAGTGTATTCTGAAAATGCACTGCATGCTGGATGCGTCGAGATACATGTTTTGGAAGGAGCTAGAGTAAGATATATGAGCGTCGAGAATTGGAGCAGAAACACGTTTAATTTGAATACAAAGAGAGCAATTGTCCAGAAAAATGGAATTGTTGAGTGGTTAAATGGAAATATGGGATCGGGAGTTACTATGCTCTATCCCTGCTCTGTTCTCGTTGGTGAGAATGCTAAATCTGATTCTCTAGGAATTGCATTTGCTGGACCAGGACAGAACCAAGATACTGGAAGCAAAGTTATCCATGCAGCTCCTAACACTTATTCGACGATAAAAGCAAAGAGTATAAGTAAAGGTGGAGGGATCTCAAGCTATAGGGGGTTGGTGAAAGTAAATAAAAATGCAAGGAATACAAAATGCAGCGTTAACTGCGATGCTCTGCTAATTGATGATAAATCCATATCGAATACTTTTCCATTTATGAAAATTGATACTAATGAAGTTGACATTGCCCATGAGGCCTCTGTTGGAAGAATTGGCGACGACGAAATCTTTTATTTAATGTCCCGCGGCTTAAGTAAAGAGCAGGCAATACAGATGGTTGTTGCTGGCTTCATCGAGCCTGTGGTGAAGCAACTGCCTCTTGAATATGCTGTTGAATTGAATAAACTAATTGAATTAGAAATGGAAGGAAGCGTCGGCTGAAGATGAACAATGAAAAAATTATTCTGATTAATGAAGACTCTAAAGAAGAAATTAAGATAGACAGCGATACCAATGTTAAGATCATTGTCGGAAAAAATTCTGAAGTGAGAGTAACAGATACTTCCGACAGCAATGTCCATGTTCTTGTCGGCGAGAATTCAAAAGTTAACTATCTGTCTATCAAGGATGAGAACAGTAAAAATCTTTCTATAAAAAAAGCAGAAATTGAGAAAGATGGAAAAATCAACTGGCTAGAGTGCTACTTGGGCACCGGGATTATAAAATCCATTATCAGAACCGATCTTATTGGCGAAGGGAGCGAGAGTGAGAGTTTTGGAGTTATCTTCGGCAGCGATAAAGAGATTTTTGATATTAAGAATGAGGTTATCCATATTGGAAATAGAAGTAAGAGCAATATGCTTACAAGGGTTGTTTTGGATAATGAAGCAAGGGCCAATTATAATGGATTGGTTAGAGTAAGCTCAAATGCCAGGGGCTGCGAGGGCTATCAAAAAAAAGAAACTATATTATTGAGCGATGATGCAAAGATAGATGCAGTTCCAAATTTAGAAATTGAGAACAATGACGTAAGATGCAGCCACGGCGCTACCATCAGCCAAATAGACGAGGGAAAGTTATTCTACATGCAATCAAGAGGTATAGATAAAAAGAGCGCCAAGATGGCTATTATCGAGGGCTTTTTTGATCCTATATTAGTGACTATTGATGATCCTGAATTAAAGGAAAACATTAAAAATTCTATCTCGAAAAGATTAGAGACAATAAAATGAAAAATAGTTTGCTAGATGTCGGAGAATTGAGAAAGGATTTTAGCATTTTGAATAAGAAGATAAACGGCAAGGATCTTGTTTATCTAGACAATGGAGCAACCAGCCTGACTCCTGAAGCGGTTATTGGAGTGATGAACCAGTATTACGGGGAATACAACGCCAATGTCCATAGAAGCATACATTCTATCGGCGAGAGAGCAACTAAAGAATATGAAGATGCCCATAAAAAAGTTGCCAAATTTATTAACGCTGACTTTGACGAGATTGTTTTTACGCGAGGCGCAACTGAATCATTGAATGCACTTGCTTATTCCCTGATAAAGAATTTGAAAGAAGGCGACGAAATTGTGCTGAGCGAAATGGAGCATCACTCAAATATTGTGCCGTGGCAGCAGTTAGCCAAAGATAAAAAAATTAAGGTCGGATATATTAAGGTCAATAAAGCTTTTGAATTAGATATGGGGCATGCTCGGGACTTGATAAATAACAAAACTAAAATTGTTTCTGTAACGCATGTTTCCAATGTCCTAGGAACGATAAACGATATTAAAGAAATTTGTAAAATAGCCCATAGCAGAAATGCTTTATTTATCGTCGATTCTTCTCAAGGCGTTCCGCATCTCCGTGTTAATGTTAAAGAGCTTGATTGTGATTTTCTTTGCTTTTCAGGACATAAAATGCTCGGTCCTACAGGCATCGGAGTTTTATATGGAAAGAAAAAAATGCTTGAGAAACTAAATCCTTTTTTATTCGGCGGCGAGATGATAAAAGAAGTTAGTTACGAGGACAGCAGCTGGAATGATCTGCCTTGGAAATTTGAAGCTGGCACACCAAATATCGCCGGGGGGATTGGACTTGGAAGGGCAGTGGATTATTTATTAGATGTTGGCATGGATAAAATAAAACAATATGATGATTATCTCATTGAGTACACTATTAAAAGGTTGAAGGAAATCGACGGAGTTAAAATATTTGGCCCTGATGATTTAAAGAAAAGATCTAGTGTGGTGAGCTTTAAGGTAGAAGGAATGCATGCCCACGACGTTGTTGCATTGCTTGACAGAGATGGCATTGCAATTCGCGGCGGACATATGTGCGCTATGCCGTTGGTAACAAAAGTATTGAAGGAACAAAGTATCTGCAGGGCTTCATTGTATTTTTACAACACTCCTGGAGATATTGACAAACTTGTTGAGGGGATTAAGAAAGCTAGGGAGGTATTTCAGCTGATATGAAAGAAAGCCTAGACCCTAACTGGTTAGGGAATGAGGAAGAGGAGATTTACAAAGAGAATATACTGGACCATTATAAAAATCCAAGGAATTTTGGAGAATTGGAAATGGCCGAGATAAAGGAGAGTGAATTAAATCCTGTCTGCGGCGATATGATAAAATTATTTGTTAAGCTTGATAAAAGTAAAAAAGTCTTTGATGTTAAATTCAAAGGTAATGGATGCGCTATAAGTGTTGCTGCCACTTCGATGCTGACAGAGGAATTGAAAGGAAAAAGTTTGGAAGAGGTCAAAAAAATTAGCAAGGAAGATATTTTCAATATGCTTGGAGTTAAGCTCGGAGTTGTGAGAATGAAATGCGGATTACTGTGTTTGAATACTTTAAACAAAGGAATTAAAAACATGGGGAAATAAAATGCCTAAACTTGAGATTGAAAATTTGCATGTGAATGTGGAAGGAGAAGAGATCTTGAAGGGCGTAAATTTAAAAATTGAACTTGGAAAAGTTCATGCACTTATGGGTCCAAATGGAAGCGGCAAATCGACGATGGCAAATGTCCTGATGGGAAATCCAAAATATAAGATTACCGAAGGCAAGATTATTTTAGATGGAGAAGATATAACTGAGCTAAGTGCCGACGAGAGGGCAAAAAGGGGATTATTTTTGAGTTTCCAGTATCCTAGCGAGATAACAGGAGTTACGATGAGCAATTTTCTAAGGACTGCATACAATTCCACAAAGGGAGAGAGCGTCAATGTGCTGGATTTTCACAGAAAACTTAAAGATAAGATGAAAGAGCTTAGCATAGATCCGAGATTTAGCAAGAGATATGTAAATGAGGGATTTTCAGGAGGTGAAAAGAAGAGGAATGAGATTCTGCAAATGGCTATTTTGGAGCCGAGATATATGATTCTCGACGAAACTGATTCAGGACTCGATGTAGAAGCTATTAGAATTGTTGGAAATGCAGTTACTAAAATGAGAAACTCTGAAAACTGTATCTTGATTATAACACATTATTACAGAATATTAAATTATATAACCCCTGATAAAGTCCATGTTATGATTGACGGAAGGATAGTTGATGAAGGAGGCAATGAACTTGCCGAGGAAATTGAAAGAAATGGGTTTAATAAATATCTACAAAATATAAAAATGGAGACTGCTTAAATGTTCGGCAAAAAAAATTATGAAAATCCTGATATTGTAGAAGAAGATTTTTCAGAAACCCGGAGTTTCCAAGAAACTGGAATCAAAGACAAAGATGCTTGGAATAAAGGAAGGGAGGAAGAGAAGAAATTAGGAGTTACTGAGCCTTACCCGAAGAAAAGCTTTGAGAAGATCGAGAAAGAAATTGATAAAAAAATAATTGATGTAATCAAAAATGTCCAAGATCCTGAACTCGGTGTTGACATCTGGAGCTTGGGGTTGATATACAACATTGAACAAAATGGAAAACTTGATATTGTGATGACTTTCACTTCGCCTATGTGCCCTTATGGCCCGCAGATAGTTTCTGAGCTGAAATCTGGGCTGAGGGGGAAAGGTTATAAAGAAGAAAATGTAAATATTAATGTCGTATTCAATCCATTATGGGAACCAAGCGATGAGCTGAAAGAAGCACTTGGAATGGGAGGTTAAAATGCTAAAAAAACTATTTTCAATGAGAAAAGATTTTGAGAATCCGGATGTAGTTGAAGAAGATGCTTTTGTAAATAATTTTGAAAGTGAAACTGTTGAAATGAAAGAAGGATTAGAAGATAATAAAATGGAAATGAATGGAAAGATAACAAAGGAGACTACTATCGGAGACATTGTTGAAAAACATCCTGAAGTTATTGAAACTTTGACTGAGCTTGGAGTTCATTGCGTTGGCTGCCATGTTTCTCCGTTTGAATCTTTGGAAATGGGATTTAAAGGGCATGGGATGAGCGATGAAGAGGTTGAAGATGCAATTGCCAAACTAAATGATGTTATTGAAAATTCTAAAAATGAAAATAAAGTTTTCAACGATAAAATACATCTGACTAGAAATGCTGCTGAAAAAATAAAAACACTTTCTAATGGAGATGGTGGTCTGAGAATTTATGTTGAAAGGGGTGGATGCTCCGGATATACTTACGAGATGGAAATTGTCGAGGATAGAAAAGAAGATGATTTGGAATTCACAGATAAAGGCGTGAAAATCTTCATAGAAAAGAACAGCTTTGAAAAATTGAAAGGGAGTTACATTGATTACTTAGATACTTTGCAGGGAGCTGGATTTAAAATTAAGAATCCAAATGCAAATACAACCTGCGGATGCGGGGAGAGTTTTGGATAAATGAAAGTCCTATTTATCTGCAACCAAAATCAGCATAGAAGTAAAACAGCTGAAGAAATTTTTAGAGGTAAATTCGAAACTAAATCTGCCGGCCTATTTAATGAGAAACCAGTTAATGAAAAACAATTGTCATGGGCTGATATAATTATTGTCATGGAAGACCATCAAAGAGCAGAGATAGCAAAAAGATTTCCTAAAATTTATATGCAAAAAAGGATACTTTCATTAAACGTGCCTGATCTCTACAGTTATGATCAACAAGAATTAATTGATTTGCTTAAAAAACGCTTTAATCATTTAGCCATTCCTCAAATTGTTTCTTAGCCTCTTCTTTTGATTTAAAAATTTTAGTTTCTGCTACCGATAAATTGGGATATCTCCTTGTAACTTTATATTTCTTTTCTTCATGATCTATCATTTCTATAATAGAGATTTCCCATTTCCTTGTCGGATGTTTTTTAATCTCTTTCATTACTTACTAATCTGCTTTCCTCTGAATCTGTCATGACAACTGCATGGGCAGTAAACATTTCCAATTGGTAGATGCCCGCATTTTTTACAGTGTTTTATTCCATCTTCCATTTCACACCTTTTTATCCCTCTCCTCAAATTTTTTATTTGTATTTATTCCTTTTGCTTTCTTGTAGTTTTAGAAATTGCTCTGGTTTAATAATTTCTATACCAAGATCAAGATTTTTAATTTTATTATACAAGGCATCATCTCTTGTTACAAAATACCTGCATCCACTTTTTATAACTTGAAATATTAAAATAGCATCTATGAATTCAACACCTTTCTTCGCCAAATTAGTTATAAACTCCGTATCTAACTCGTGAGTTTTCTTAGAAGCGATCTCTTTTAAATCACCTATAATATTTTCTATACCCTTTAATTCATCTTCACTTAATCTAATATTTCTCTTAGCCTCCAAAAATTCTCTTGTATGGAATCCCAAGTCGAATAATTTTAATTCTAGAAATAATTCCTGCAACACAGACCTATATTCTAATAAAGTCCGATCTGAAATAACTAAATCTATCTTGTCTGTTAAGTAAAGTTCTGCAATTGATAAAGCCCTCTTTAGTCTTGGTGAAATGTGCTCTTCTTCTTTCCTCTCTGCCAATGTTAAGTCCACCAAAATATTTGTATCTAATGCTATCATTTTTTAAAATATCTTTTTTTAATAATTCTTCTTGCTTGACCTATCCATTTTCCTTTTCTTTTTTTAGTCTTAGTTGGTTTCTTTTTCGGTCTTGGTTTTTCTTTTGCCATTTTTTACACCTCCTTATGGTAATGTATTTTGGGCTAAAATACTATTTAAACAATTCGATTCTTATTTAAAAAAACTAATTACCCAGAAAATAAATCGATGGAGAACCTAATTCTTTTTCAGGATTTTTTTGATTTCTTTTTTCTAAAGTAGGGATGAAAGGGGGATAATCCCTTCAAGGAAAGGCTCATGGAAAACGTAGTTGTCCATCAGCTTAAGCGGTTAAATTTATTCTATCTTCCATTTCACGCCCTCTTTTGTCAATTGTTCAAATTTTTCTCTTATTTCTGGTAAGGCTTGTTTTGCAAATTCTAAAGCCTCTGCACATTTTTCTGATGATATCTCTTCTGCCTTATAGACTGAACTGTTTCTAAGCATTCTGTAGCTATCAATCACATTTACTTCTCCATCATTTAACATTTTATACCCTTTAAGAAACGCTATTAAAGCTTCATGAGAGTAAGGCTTATACCCTTTTATTTCCATCAAGGATTGTGAAGCTTCTCTTAATGATTCATAGATATCTTCAAAGATAATGGATGATTCCGATTTGGTTATTTTTTCATTCATTACCCTTCTAAGCCTGACTTCAGCTTTTTGTAACAATGATCTTGCCATACCAAGATTAGGAATTGATTTTCTTACAAGATTTTCATTCACATAATATTCAAATGGCTTGATCATTTTATTATTTCCATAAATCCTTCTAAAACTATGCCGTTAGCAAGTGAATTTTTAAATTCCTTTTCTGCCTTATCAAGGTTAATTAAATAAATATTAATTTTTCTTGCCAGTTTATTCTCAAATTTCTTAAGGTCCGGAGTTTCTTTTTTGGAGGTGATTATTGCTATGTCTATGTCGCTTTTTTCTGTGTCTGTGCCCTCTGAGTAACTACCAAATAGTATAATTGCCCTAGGCATTTCGTAATGCTTTTTGATAAAATCTATAAAACCGATATCATATAAAGAATAAGTGTTGTAAAGCCTTTTAATTAGCAAGAATTTTCCGTTAAAATCAGGCCTAACTTCTTCTATATGCTTTACTTTTTTTGTGGTCAGCAGTTTTTCTTTTTTCAGCTTTTTTACGATTTTTATTATGCCTGTACTTGACAGCCCTGTTAATCTTGAAATCTCTCTTATATGGAATGTCCTATATGGAAACTTAAAAAATAATTCCATGACTTTAAGATTGTTATCTTTTGTGATCATATGAGAACTATAGTTATCAATTGATATTTAAAGTTTGCGGTTAACTAAAACATAGCTAATAGTAACTGCCATTTATTCATTGTTTTATTCCATCTTCCATTTCACACCTTTCTTTGTGTCTTCTAAAATAATTCCTTTCTCTTTTAATTTTTCCCTGATCTTATCTGCTTTCCTGAAATCTTTTTTCCTTCTTGCCCTTTCTCTTTCCTGGATTAGTTTTTTAATTTCAGCAGATAGTTTTTTTTCTTTTATTGTTAATATATTGAATACTTTATCAAATTCTAACATTAACTGATAACTTTTCTTTCCTCCCCCTTTCTTGTTGACTTTGTTCATGAAATCAAATATAACTGCTAATGCCTGCGGTGTATTGAAATCGTCATTCATTGCTTCTACGAATTTTTCTTTTGTTTCTTTTATTAACTGTAAATCGTCTTTTTCTTTGCTGCTCTTTAAATCTAAAACAAAATTGTTCAGCCTTTCCAGTGCATTCTTGCTTTGCTCTAATATGTCGAATGAAAAACTAATTGGAGTTCTGTAGTGATTTGAAGCAAAAAAATATCTTATAACTTTTCCGTTGTATCTTCGTAGAGCCTCCTTTATAGTTATGAAATTCCCTTTTGATTTGCTCATTTTTTCCTTGTCGGTATTTAAGAAAGCTGTATGGAGCCAATATTTAACTAAAGGTTTTTTGCCTGAAATCGATTCCATCTGAGCTATTTCTGCTTCATGATGCGGGAATATCAAATCAACTGCGCCTCCATGAATATCATATTGCTGTCCGAGTTCTTTTTCTGTTATTGCAGTGTCTTCGATATGCCATCCTGGCCTGCCATCTCCCAATTTCCATTTCCAGCTTGGATCTCCTGGCTTTGAAAACTTCCATAAACAGAAATCTCCTTTGTTTCTTTTTTCCTGATTTTCGTCTATCCTTGAAACTGCGTCTTCAGCCTCTTCGTGTTTTCTTTTAGCTAACTTTCCATAATCTTTAAATTTAGTCAGATCAAAATAATAACCATCTGAAGTTTTATATGCGCAATCTCTTTCTAACAGTCTCTGCACTTGGCTTTGAATCTCTTTTATGTAATCTGTTGCCCTTGCATATCTGCTTATTGAGTCTACTCCTAGTTCCTTCATATCTCTCAGATATTCATTTTCATATTTTCTTGCTATCTCTTTCCATGAAGTTTTTTCTTCTCTTGCTTTTTGTATTATTTTATCATCTATATCTGTTACATTCTGCAGATAGAAAACCTTGTATTTAAGATAGTGGAGATATTTTACTATTATATCGAACTGTATGTAGGTTTTTGCATGACCTATATGGGCAAGATTATAAGGAGTTAAACCGCAAACAAACAGATTTACTTTTTTCCCTTTAATTGGCTTGAAAACTTCCTTTTTTCTTGTTAAGGTGTTGTAAAGATGTATTTGCATTTAATTTAGGAATAGATTTTTGTTTATAAACGTTATTGGGAGATTTTCCTCTTCTAAAACTTTATTCTATGCATCTTCAGTTCTCTTATTCTCCTTTTTCATTTTGCATTTTAAAGTAAGAACAGTTAACTTATAAGTGTTTTGCAAACAGCTTTAAATATTTTATTTCATTTCTAGCTTTTCGGGGGTGTATTTATTAAATGCAGTTATCTATGCAGTTTGCTGGAAAGCTGGAAACACTAAATGGATACGACAGGAAGGCTGTTAAAAACTGGGTGGAGAGATTTCTTGAGAAGCAGGGTAGATTTGTAGAGAGTGGAAACCTTAACTTGAGGCTTGAGCAGAGAGAACTGAAATTTAGGGGGATACCATTGTTTAGCTGCAAGGCGAATTTATTTACAGACAGAGGGAAGTTTGTTGCGAGCGGCGAGGAATATGGTATACAGCAGTGCGTGAATATAGCCTTGAACAAGGTGAAGAGGCAGTTATTAAAGAGAAAAGAAATGATCTGAGTGAAGAGAATAAACCCATGTAGACTTTGATAGATAGATTTTTATTTCTTGATTTCTTATCAAACTTGTTTTTATGCCAAAAGAATTATCTGCAGGAATGATAGTGTATAATCCTAAATTAAAAAAGTTCTTGGTCTTGGAATACAGCAGCCATTGGGGGTTTGTAAAAGGCCATATTGAGGCTGGGGAAGATGAAGAGAAGGCTGCAAAAAGAGAGCTGAAAGAAGAAACAGGGATTGATAAATTTAAATTCATTAAAGATTTTAAGGAAAGAATTAATTATTTTTTCAAGAAAGAAGGGAAAAGAGTCTATAAAGAAGTAGTATTTTTTCTTGTTCTTACAGAAACAGAAGATGTGAAGATAAGCGAGGAGCATAAGAGCTATAAGTGGTATGATTATGAAGAAGCCTATAAACTTGTAAAATTCAAGAACACTCGCGAGATTCTAAAAAAAGCTAATGAACATATCTTGAAAGTTTTGTAAATTGAAAGAGAAGGACACCTGCGGTTTCCATTTGCCTTCCCCTCACACTTTCTTTTTTGGAAAAAGAAAGTGTGCAGCGAAGCGGTTGAAAATCAAAATGCTTAAAAATGCTTAAAATAAGGCAAGATAGAGGTGAAAGCCTCAGACTTGTTCTGGGTTTTGTAATCATGAAAAAGACATTATTGTTGTTAGTAGTGCTTTTAACTAGTTCTGCCTATGCCAATTCAATTACAATTACATCTGTTACCCCCCGGCCAAATACAATAGAGCCTGGAGGAAGAGTAGACATCAGCGTTAGCCTGGAAAACCAGGGAGATAGAGATATTACTGATATAAGCGTTGGCCTTGATCTTAGCTCAAGCAACCTGCCTTTCATCCCAATAGGGAGCGCTGCTAAAAAAGTGATTAAAGAAATTGAAGAGGATGAGTCTGGGAGCGTTGAATTTACTTTGATGAGCAGCCCTGATGCCAAGCCAGATACTTATAAGATTCCGATTATTGTAAGCTACAAGAACGGAGATGAAATCGTAGAGGAGAAAAGTATTATCGGTCTTATAATCGAAGCAGTTCCTTTGCTTGAAGCTGCTGTTGAAGAGAGCGAAATATTTAAAGTTGGACAGGCTGGAGAAGTGACTGTAAGATTTGTTAATAAAGGGTTGGGAAGCATTAAGTTCTTGTCTGCTGAGCTTGAGAAAAACGCTGATTATGATATTTTATCAGTCAACACAGTTTACGTCGGTAATATTGAGCCTGATGACTTTGAGACTGCCAGCTTTAAATTGGTATTCAAAAGAAGATCTGTGCAGCTGCCATTGCATGTAGAGTATAAAGACAATAAAAACAAATTATTTGAGCAGACATTTAATCTTGATTTTCCGATTTACAGCGAGCAGGAAGCAATTGAATTGGGGCTGGAAAAAAAATCTAAAACAGGAATTTATATCGGGATTGCAACAGTTATTATTTTATTTTTCTTATATAGAAGATACAGGAAAAAGAAAAGAGCGAGATGATAAAAATTTTGGATTTTAAAAAATGAAACAGAAACTAGCAATACAGAAAGATATAGAATTCTTTGACAGGAAAGGCTTTGTCCCTTCTAGAAAAGTTAAAACTCTTGATGATTATCTACAAGAATCGGTAGATAAACTAGAACTTATAGAAAATTTTAAGAATAATTCTCAGGATTTTATTTCTGAACACCTAGGCATTGATACAAATATTGAAGTTTTATTACCTTCAGAAGGATGGCAGAAAAGATTTTATGAAATTTTTCTTACTGAACCATTACCGGGGATTTATGCAAGTTCAATTGATGTTAGAAAGATAATGACGTCTCATTCTTTATTCCAAAAAACAAAATATTGGTTGGGATGTAGGTTAATTTCATTGGGATTTAGAGGGACAATCCTAGATTTTGGAGATAAAAATTTGAACACTTATATCCCTATTATAAAAAAAGGAGAAAAAGATGATAATGAAGAAGCTTCTGAATGGTTATGTCATGAAACGGTTCATTGTGTTCGTAGCCAACGCCTAGGATTAAGATTAAGAGACGTCTTAGGTTATGGATCTGTAGAAGAGACTATTGCTTATACAATAGACGACATTAGTGATACAAATATAGCTCTAAATTTCTTACCCCCAATAATACAAGGAGTTATCCTTTCTCCTATTTTACTAGGAGCTCATTTTTTTTATCCAATTGCTAATATTTCGACATTTTCGGTTATTGGAATGTCTCTATATTACGGAAATAAAACAGCCACTTTTTTTAACAAATGTGAAAAAGAAGAATTAAATCCACATTATATGTTTTTAAGATCCAATCCTTCTGAATATTCAAAAAAAGAACCAATTAGAGATCAGTTGTATAAAAATAATAATGTCAGATTTAAGATTATGGCTAATAGGTTGGGGATTAATTGATTGTGAGAATCAGACGATAAGAAGAAGATTAAGAAAATGATAAATGACTATTTCCTGCTGGCTTTCAAAAGTATTCGCCACAGAAAATTAAGGAGCTGGCTTACAATACTTGGGATTGTGATTGGGGTTGCTGCCATTGTTGCTTTAATCTCTCTTTCACTCGGGCTGCAGGCAACTATTGAAGAGCAATTCGAAGCATTTGGTGCTGACAGATTATTGATTGCTGCTCAAGGATTTCAAGGGCCTGGAAGCCAGTCAGAGGGGATAACTGACAAGGATATTTCTGTTCTTGAAAGGATGAGCGAATTTAAAACAATTTCATATGGATCAGCTCGCCCAGGAGAGGTTGAGTTCAAAAATGAGGTAAAATTTCCAAGTGTATTCGGCGGCAAAAATGGAAAAGAGCTTTTGGAGGATACCACAGATTTGGCTGATGGGAGATATATTGACGATGGAGACGATAATGATGCTTTAATTGGATCAAGGGTAGCTGATGGCTTGTTTAAAAATGAGATAAGAGTGAGGAACAAAATTAAAATTGCTGGAAAAGAATTCAAAGTTGTCGGTGTTTTAAAAGAGATTGGAAACCAGCAAGATGATAATACTATATACATAACCTTAGATGGTTATAGAAAGATATTCGGCGAGACCGATGAAGTCGGTTTTATCTCTGCCCAAGTAAAACCAGGAATTGACATTTTATCTTTTCAGGAAAAAGTTAAAAGGGAATTGGAAAGATCTAGAGGGAATAAAAATTTTCAAGTTATTACACCTACTCAAATTTTAGAGCAGATAGGCACAATATTAGGCGTTGTCCAGGCAGTTTTAGTCGGGATTGCTGCTATTAGCTTGGTTGTTGGAGGGATTGGAATTACAAATTCAATGTATACAACTGTGCTTGAAAGAACAAAAGAAATAGGCATTATGAAATCTATTGGTGCAAGAAACTCCGATATCCTTTCTATATTCTTGATTGAGTCTGGCTTGATGGGATTAGTTGGCGGATTCTTCGGCGTTATAATTGGCACTTTGATTTCGCTTGGCATTGGAAAATTCTCTACAGATGCAGGCTTTAAGTTACTAGTAAAAATAAATCCTCAATTGATGATTTTTGGTCTTGGATTTGCATTTGTTGTCGGTATGATTTCCGGAAGTTTGCCTGCAAGACAAGCAAGCAAATTAAAACCTGTGGATGCGTTGAGACATGAATAAAATGAAAAATAAAAAAATAATTGAATTGAAAGAAGTTTGGAAGATTTACAAAATGGAAGAAGTAGATTTTCCTGCATTGCGCGGAATGAATTTAGAAGTAAATGAAGGAGAATTCTTAGTTGTTATCGGACCAAGCGGTTCAGGAAAAAGTACCGCACTTAATGCTATCGGCGCTTTAGATGTTCCAAGCAAGGGGGTTATTTATTTGGGCGGGAGTGATATTTCAAAATTATCTGAATCAGAGCTTGCTCAAATTCGCGGCAAAAAAATTGGGTTTGTTTTTCAATCATTTCATTTAATTCCTAGCTTATCAACTTTGGAGAATGTCATACTTCCTATGACGTTTCAAGGAATTTCTAGAGAGGAAAGAATTAGCAGAGCCAAGGAATTGTTGAATGCCGTCGGACTGAGTGATAAAATAAATAATCTTCCAAGCCAGTTGAGTGGAGGGCAGAGACAGAGAGTTGCAATTGCCAGAGCTCTTGCTAATAACCCTGAAGTGATTCTTGCCGATGAGCCAACAGGAAATTTAGATAGTAAGACAGGAGCTGAAATTTTGAGATTGCTTAAAAAACTGAATGAAGAAGGAAAAACATTAGTAGTTGTAACTCACGACGAGAATATTGCAAGAGAAGCAGACAGAATAGCTTATCTGGAAGATGGGAAAGTCGTGAGAGTTGAGAAAAATTAAATCACCAAGAAGATGAACAAAAAGTTTTCAGTCTGCCTTTTCCCATTAATCTATCTTAAATAATCTTCAAAAAAATAGCATATATTAAAGCGAACAATGATAGAATCATGCTAAAGCTGTCAAAACAGTACGTCCCTGCGGCTATTATAAAATTATAAACTATTATCAATGCTGTAAAAAATATAAAGGTTATTTCTAATCTTGATTTTGGAGTCATTTATATAATCCCAATTATCTTGAGTATCATTAAAATTATCATAATAATCAATAATCCCCAACCAATCCATGTTACGGCTTGTTCAATTTTCTTACTTGCCATATAATCTCCTCCATTATTAAGTTTTAATCGCCTACAATAATGATTATGGTGCAATTAAGATATAAATATTTATGCATTCATACGGTTAGACGGAAGATTTCATAAGAAACTGCAGAAGCTTTGTCATTCAAAGCAGTTAGAGTGAAGAAAAATATTCGTAATACTTAAATATTATTAAGAATTATTTTTTTAGAGGTGATATTTTGGCTAAAGAAAAAATCGTATCTAAGTTTATGATTATTACTTTAATTTTAGTTGCTATAATAATAATCCTCTCGCTTATTTTATTAATTAAAAGAGTTTATGGTGGTGGGTGATGGCATGGGAAATTGGTGAGGTCTTGTTTTTAATTGGACAGCTCTTAGCATACATCATCGGGATAATTGTGATAATACAGATTCTTAGAAGTTTATTTGGTGGGACATGGGAAATAGAAAATACTATTTTAACTATTGTTGTATTTAATTTGACTATAACTTTTAGCCTTGGTGGATATTTGTTGAATTCAAATAGAAGCTTAAATAGCAAAATTGCAAACATCGACAAAAAAATTCATGGCCATATCGAGTGGCACAGAGGAAAAGATAGCAGGAGATAGCATGATCAATAAGGAAATTGCTAAGATATTTTATGAAATTTCTGAAATATTAAAATTAAAAAATGTGCAATGGAAACCTCAAGCCTATAACAAAGCAGCTCGTGTGATAGATGATTTGGAAAAAGATTTGAAAGAAATTTATGATGAAAAAGGATTAAAGGGATTGGATGAAATATCTGGAGTTGGAAAGGGAATTGCAAAAAAAATTGAGGAATATATAAAAACTGGAAAAATAAAAGAGTATCAGAAATTAAAAAAAAGTATTCCTAAAGGCCTGATTGAGATGATGGATATTACCGGTATTGGTCCGAAGAAGGCTCAATTTTTGTATAAAGAATTAAAGATAAAAAGCATTAAAGATTTAGAGAGGGCTGTTAGAAAACACAAGATAAAAGAACTGGAGAGATTTGGGGAGAAAAGCGAGAAAGATATTAGAGAAGAAATTGAATTTTTCAAGAAAAGAAGTAAGAATAGAATGCTTCTTGGAGATGCTTTGGATCTTTCTGAAGACGTAGTAAAAAAATTAAAAGCAAAAAAAATTTTGGTCTGTGGCTCGATAAGGAGGATGTATGAAACCATTGGCGACATAGACATTTTAGCTGTTGCCGATAAAAACATCGTCGAGGATTTCTGCAAACTTGCCGATAGAATTTTGGCTAAAGGTGAAGGAAAAGCAAGCATAATAATCGGAGACAGACAAATAGATTTGAGAGTTGTTCCTAAAGAGGATTTCTGGAGTGGAGTTCATTATTTTACCGGAAGCAAGGATCATAGTGTTGAGCTCAGGAAAATAGCTATAAGAAAAGGGATGAAATTAAGCGAGTATGGATTGTTTAAAGGAGAAAGAAGAATTGCTGGAAAAAGCGAGGAAGAAATTTATCAAAAATTAGGAATGCAATATATCCCTCCAGAGTTGAGAGAAAATAAAGGTGAGATTGAAGCTGCGATTAAGAAAAAAATTCCTAAATTAATTAATTACAACGACATAAAAGGGGATTTACATATGCATACTAAACACAGTGATGGAAACAATAGCATTTTAGAGATGGTTAGTGCTGCCAAAAAAATCGGATACAGTTATATTGGGATTAGTGATCATTCTCGAACAAGAAAGATAGCAGGAGGATTAACCGAAGATGAGCTGATGAAAGAGATCAAAGAGGTTAGAAAAATAAAAATTTCTGGGATTAAAGTTTTGATTGGAAGCGAAGTCGATATTTTAGGGGATGGAAGCCTGGATTACAATGATAAAATCTTGAAAAAGCTTGACTATGCAATTGGTTCAATACATTCTGGATTCAAAGGGGATGTAACTAAAAGAATTTTAAAGGCTATGGAAAATAAATACATGAATATTCTTGCTCATCCTACTGGAAGATTAATTCAGGAAAGGAAAGGATATGAAATAAAGTTTGATGAAGTATTAAGAGTTGCTAAGGAGACTAAAACTTTATTGGAGATAAACGCTCATCCTTCTAGATTGGATTTAAGAGACGAGATGATAAAGGCTGCTGTTGAGAATGGAGACAAATTAATAATTGGAACTGATGCGCATAACGTCGATGGTTTAAGACATATGAAGCTGGGAATCGGACAGGCTAGGAGAGGATGGGCAGGAAAAGAAGATATTGCAAATACTAGAAGCTGGAATGAACTAAGAAAAATAATTGGGAGGTAGGATAATATGGCAAAAAAACATAAAACAAAAGCAAGAGGATGGCACAATCCAGCAAAATTTGTTTTGCATGGAACTCATGGAAAATGCAAATTGTGTAAAAAGCTGGTAAAAAATTTAGAGGAGCATATGAAAAAGATGCATAAAAAAGAGATTAAAAGAATAGCTGTCAAATAATCTTTATAGAATACATTTGTTTTTATACTATTAATTACTTTTTTAGTTATGCAAAACTATGTTGAAATTCCCATAGCAAACCATGTTTATAAATTAGATAGAAAATATAAAACAATTGCTAGAAAGAAAAGATTTAGTAAAGAAGAAGTTGAAAACCTTAGGCAAATTAATTCCGAATCAAATTACTGGAGAGATAAAAGTCTTGGGGTTATAGGAAGTTTAGACGAAAGATTCTTTGGATTATGTTCCAGCTCTGAGCTTGATGGTATAGATCTGATTTTTGAGAAAAGAATGAATAAAAAAGGTAACGAATTTTATTGTTTAACTGAAAGCAATAAAAAGGTTATTTTTTCTCGATAACAACCTCCTAGTGTAATACTTGCTGTTTCTTTTTTATCAGTGTTACTTTAACCAAATCTTTATGCTCAAAATCATCATGCCTATCCTTTGGAACCTTAATAACTCGATTTTTACCCATTTTAGAGATACGTTTTGTAAATGAAATGTCATACTCCATGTATATCACAGGTATACTTAAAATATAAATTATATATAAATTTAGCGTAATTACTCTTTTGTAAGGATTTCAACCTGAATCTTGGCTAATTTCTTGAATTTCAATGCGTCCTGCTCTGTTCCAACTATGTCGCCATAATGATAAGGGATTGCAATCTTCGGCTTCATTTCATTTACTAAATTAGCTGCTTCTTTATAGTTCATAACATAAGTGCCTGATACTGGAATTAAAGCTACGTCTACTTTTATGTTTTTTATTTCGGGAATATTGTCTGTGTCGCCTGCGTAGAAAATCCTGCTATTATTATGATTGATTATGAATCCAACCCAGTCATTTTCTTTTGGATGAAATTTTTTGTTTAGGTTATAAGAAGGGGTTGTTTCAATTAAAACATTTTTAATATTGTATTTCTTTCTTGGCTCTATTAATGTGACTTTTCCTAGAACCTCCCTTAACTTTGACTGGCAGTCCGGGGTCATTAGAATATCTGTTTCTTGCGAGGTTATTTTTTTTATATCTTCTAAAGAGAAATGATCATAGTGAGAATGTGAGATGAGGATTATATCTGCTTTTTCTTCCTCTTGAATTTTCCAAGGATCTATATATATTATTCTTCTTCCTGAAAGCTTAAATGAAGCATGACCTAACCATTTTATTTTTTCCATTATTTTCAAAAACAAAGATTTATATATAAATATTTATATGATAGATTAGAATGACCATGATGAATTTCTCAGGAATGAATTTTTACATGCAGGACTGGTTTTTATTTCCTGGGTTTATGATGTTTGGAGTTGCGGTTGGTGCTTTGTTCTTGGCTTTCTGGGTCTGGATGATTGTTGATTGTGCCAGGAGAAATTTTAAAAATGGTAATGAGAAAATTATTTGGATTCTGATTATTTTGTTTGCAAAGGTCATTGGGGCTGTGATTTATTTCTTTGTTGTGAAGAATCGGAAATAAGCTGTCACAAGATTTTTAAATATGCATTAATTAGTTAATTGTATGAAAAAGCAGACTCTCACTTCAAGGAAGATAATAAATACGATAGAACGGCATAGAAATGATCTGGCTAAATTTGATGTTAAGAAGATTGGCTTATTCGGATCGTTTTCTAAACATCCAGATAAAAGTAGTGATATAGACTTCCTTGTAGAATTTAAGAAACCCTCATTTGATAATTATATGGGATTAAAATTTAAACTAGAAAAGTTATTTAATAGAAAAGTTGATTTGGTTATAGAAAAAGAGTTAAAACCGGCATTGAAGTATGTAAAAAGGGAAGCTATTTATGCCAAAGGATTATAGGGTTTACTTGGATGATATTTTAGATTCTATTAAAAATGTTGAAGATTATTCTAAGAAGATCACCTCTATAAAAATGCTTGAAAAAGATAAACTGAGAAAAGATGCCATAATTAGAAATCTGGAAATTATTGGTGAGGCAGTTAAAAGTCTGCCTTCAGAAATTAGAGAGAAGTATCCTGATGTTGAATGGAAGAAGATTGCTGGTTTTAGAGGTATATTAATTCATGAATATTCTGGGATTAGTTTGGAGATTGTATGGGATGTAATAAAAAACAAGATTCCAGAACTTAAAATTACGATAAATAGGATTTTGAAAGAATATAAAGGGCTATGATTAAAAGAAAAGATTTCTATTTTAAAAAAGCAAAGAAGGAGGGTTATCTTGCTAGGAGCTCTTACAAGTTGATTGAGCTCAACAGGAAATATAATTTAATCAGAAGGGATAGTGATGTTTTGGACATTGGCTGCAGCCCTGGAAGCTGGGTGCAGGTTTGCTTGAAATTAAATGTTAGAAGGGTTGTCGGGATTGATATTGAGAAGGCTAAAGTAAAGGGTAATAAATTTGAGTTCATCAACGAAGATATAAATGAAATCGATGTTGATAAGCTTGGGAAATTTGATGTTGTGCTTAGTGATATTTCACCAAAAACAAAAGGGTTTTTTGACGCTGAGGAGAGTGTTGATCTTAGCAGAAAAGCCTGGGGGGTAACTAAGGAAGTTTTGAAGCCGAAAGGAAATTTTCTGTGCAAGATCTTTCAGGGAGCTGATTTTGACGCCTTCTGCAGAGAAGTAAAGAAGCACTTTTATTTTTTTAAGGTTTCAAAACCTAAGGCGAGCAGAAAAGAGAGCAGGGAGATGTACCTCATTGGGAAAGGCTTTTTGGGCAACCTGCAAAATATAGATAAAAAGATATATAAATGAAAAGATAATAGTAAAATTACAAAGAGGTGATATTATGGCTAAAAAAAATGGGGATTTAAATTTTAATTGGTGTTGTAATTCTTGCTGTTCAGGATTTGGTGCTGCTTTGATTTTGATTGGTGCTGCTTATGCCCTGCAACATGCTGGAATATTATTTAGTAACGTGATTTTGTGGCCTTGGGTTTTGATTGCCCTCGGGATATGCACTTACCTGTTTAAAAAAAGATAAAAGATGTGGTTTGCAAAAGTCATTAAAAATTTGAAGTGGTGGGATCTTTCCTTAATTAAAGCAGCCATATTTTTCTTTTCTCTTTTTGTTGCCAGTTACATCAGCAGCTATGTCCTGATTAGAGGAAGATGGTTGTGGCTGGTGTTGGCAGCTGCATTTGCTGTTAGGCCAGTTAATATTGCTTTGAAACATATGTAATTTTTATTTTGTATGAAATTCAACTACGTCTTCATCTGCTAAGATATGATCTAATCCGCATCTCATGTTTTCAAATTTTACAGATTTTCCTGTTATCCTGGCATACTTGAAATTTTTAACAAAGTCTTTATGAACAATTTCTGCTAGATCCTGAACTGCTGATCCCTTTTTTAGTGCTACAGGAGGATAATCTTTCTGCTTGCCTGGCTGCTTTGTATAAACTTTTATTATGTCTAATGAATTCCAGATTCTTTCTTCAAATTCCTCTTCTCCATTGTAAATAATTCTCTTAACATTTATGTTTGCTAATTCTTTGTCTAGAAGTCTTTTCTCTTCTGGAGTGTTGAATGTCAGTATTATTAATTCAGACTGCTTCATGATTGAGAGGAGTGAGGGGCCTAGTTCTGTTTCATGGAAATTTTCTATGATAGCCGGAATTTCAACAATTTGCAATTTTATCCCTTTATAATCAAGAATTCCCTGGACAGGCTTCTTTGTTGTGAATGGATAATCTGCAATTTTTGCGTTTGCATTTGTTAATTTATTTAGAAGCGTTGACTTCCCTGAGTTTGTTGTGCCGATGATGCATATTAGAGCTGCCCCTTCTTTTTTGAAAGAAATTTTTTGATAGGATCCTTTCTTTGCTGATTTCTTTATTGAATCTTTCAGCTTTGCTATTTTTGTTTTAATCTGCTTTCTAAGTTTCTCCGCTCCTTTGTGGGAAGGTGCCAAAGACAGCATTTTCTGCAAACACTGTAACTTTTCTTCGGGGGTATTCGCTTTTAGGTACTCTTCTTCAGCTTTTTGATAATGTATATCTGCATTTATTGGCATCTTTAATGCTCCATAGATAATATTTTCCTTTTCTTTCCTTTTTAAGGATTCCTTCTTTATAAAAATTATTTAAATGTTGTAATAAAACATCTATTCCAACTCCTGCATCAAATTGTAATTCCGTACTTTTGGCCATTCCTAACTCATTTAACTTTTTTAATATCTTAATTTTTGTAAATTTGGAACAATTCTTATTAGTATTTGATCTATTATATATGAAACTTGATACATTTATCTTTAAATTTATCCCTCATTGGAGGGGATGGAAACCTTTGATGTCCATGTTCTTCAATAAAAAGTTTTTAATACTGGGTTTTAATTGTTTTATTGCAATGGTAGATGCTAATCAAGTGCTGGATATAATCATGAGCGGGAGCTTGAATAGAGTGATTGCTGCTATTGTTGTCTTGTTGATTGCCTTCTTAATCGCCAGGTTTCTTGGAAATTTGGCTGCTAAGGTTTTGAATGAGTTGAAGACGAATAAAATATTGAAAGAAAGTTTTGGAGTTAGGGCTCCTGTCGAGCAGATCTTTAGCAAGGGAGTATATTATCTTGTTTTGTTCATCGGCGTCATAATGGCATTGAACCAGCTCGGACTGAGCACCATCATATTATATATTATCCTGATAATTGTTCTTTTAATCGTTGTTAGTTTTATTTTACTGGCTTTCAAAGATTTTGTTCCTAATATGTTTGCTAGTTTTTGGATACATCAGAAAAAAATAATTGAAGTCGGGGACATTGTTGAGATAAAGGATGTTTCTGGAAAAATTGTTGAGATTAATTTGACTGAGACTAAAATCGAGACAAAGGATAAAGAAATAGTGCTGTTTCCTAATTCTTTGCTTTTGAGAGAAAAGATAAAGAAAATTAAAAATAAAAATTAATATTTTCTTTTTTTCTTTGGATACGATTTCTTTTTCTAAAAGAAAATGTGAGGGAAAGGTGGATGGAAAACGTAGTTGTCCATGAGAGTGAAGCGAATAAAAACTAGTTTTTGAAAGATAAGATTTATAAAGAATGTATTCTATTATATAATTATGAAAAACCCTAAACGGAATGATAAATTAATAATTGTGATTGGTGTGCTGAGTGTTCTTGTGTTGATAAATATAGTTGTCAGCTTTCGTGATAGTGGGATAAAGAGTGTTACTGGCAGCGTTGTTCAAGAGGCTGCAGATTCCGGAAATGAAAATTCTAATGATTTAATTAATGATGTATCTAGGCTTAGAAGTGATAATGAAAGGTTAATTGTGGAAAAAGATGCTCTTTCAAAGAAGGTAGTTGAGCTTGAAGCGAAGATAAAGGCTTTTGAAGAAGAGAATGAAGTGAAAAAAGAAACCTGCCCGTTAAATTGCGGCGTAGATGAACTTTGCTCTCCAGTTAATAAATTAGATGGCCGTGTTGAGTGGCAGTGCGTTGATGACCCTGCAAAATTTGTTTAATTTCTTTATGATTAGCTTTTTAAATTAACTTTCTTGAGATAGTATGAAGATGAAAATAAGCAAAACTTTTCTGAATATAGTGTATTTGATAGTAATATGTTTATTGATCTTTCAGAGTTATCTCTATTATGACTTAAAAATGAATATAAGCAAGGATATTGAGTCTATAGAAGATTCTTTGTTGAGCCTTGACAATAAGATAAACTCTGAAAAAAGCGAGCTTGATGAGGAAATAAGCGATTTGAGGAATGAAAGTGCAAATGCAATTAAAGGCCTTGGTGGGAATATAAATGCCTTGATGAAGGAGAGTGAGGAGAGCAAAAAAGCAATAAAAGAACTATCGGTTGGATTGGAAGAGCTTGAGAATGTTCAAGTGCAGGCGAGCAAGGATTTTTCTTCGATAATTGAAGACGTGATTGACAGCGTTGTCGTGGTTAAGGCTGGAAATGATTTTGGTTCAGGTGTTTTTGTTTCTCCTGAATATTTAATTACGAATTATCACGTTGTTAAAGATAATCAGGATAATATTGTTATAGGCACTGTTAATAATAAAGCATTCCGAGCTGACTTGATTGGATATGAGCCTAATATTGATCTTGCTGTTCTTTATGTAAAAGGTGGCAACTTTCCGTTTTTAGAATTTGAGAATGTGAATAATGTTAAAATTGGAGAGAGTGTTATTGCTGTTGGCAGCCCTTTAGGTTTGAGCTTTAGCGTCACTCAGGGAATCGTTAGCTCTAAGCAGAGGACAGGTCCAAATAGATTGAATATTTATCTGCAAACGGATACACCAATAAATCCTGGAAACTCTGGCGGTCCTTTAATAAATTTAAATAAAAAAATTGTTGCGATAAATACCTGGAAAATTGCCAACGTTGAAGGGCTTGGGTTTTCTATTAGAAGCGATGTTGTCAAAGATGTTTATGAAAAAATTTTAGAAAAAGTTTAATTGTAAGCCTTTACTTCATAGCTTCCTGTTTTGAAATCAAAATTTATGGAAATTTTTGGAATTAAGTTATTTCTGAAAACTTTCAAGATTAATTCTGGAATGTCTGGATCATCCTCAATAAAGACATTTGGGTAAATTCTAGAAAGGAATCTTCTCGTTTCTTTTGGGATATGCATTTCACAAATCAATCCAAATCGATCCTTATCTAAAGAATAAACATTCTCTAATGGATAATCTAAAGAACCTAACAACTGCATAGAATCTGAAATTTTATCCAAATAAAGAATTCCCTGCAATCCTTCTGTAGTTTCTAACCCAGTAGCAATTGAAATTCCTGATTGTGTTTCTAATGCGCTGATTCTCATATTGTTAATCCTATATTTGATTTCTGATATTATCTAAATTAGTTTTTACTTTGTTAAATATCTTATCTTGAATATCTATGGGTAATATCCCAAATGTATCCTTAAATCTTTCATGGATAAACCATGGAATTTCATGGTCATACCTTCCCTGTTGAAATAATTCATTTTCTAAGTCAAGATGTTCTTGAGCATAACGATAAATCAAATTCCAAGATTCATAACTATATGTATGGCAAAGAGCACGTATCCAAGTTTCTAAATTATTTTCACTAGGAGATTTAGAAAAGGCTTCAATACAAACTTTGTCATACGCCCTTTCTCTAAGAAATTGTAATGGGTTATGTGCTTTTAAAAATTCTTCAAAAAAGCGTTTCTTCGATATTAGTAATTTTATAGTTTTATCTATATAATCTCTATCCGTTCTAGATAATTCAGTATATTTATTTTCAGTTAAATTCCTTGTACGTGAATCTTGAACAAACCATTTACAAAACTTACTTCCTTGACGATATTTTTCAAATTCATTTACTTCATAATCTATGTATAATGTTGCTATCCTTGGTAAAATCTCATTATTAAGGTAAAACATAATTTTTTCTTGATCATAATGTCTCCTATATCCTAATGCTGCAATTTCTTCTAAAGTGGTAATTTTTCTTTCCATTTCGATCTATTAATCTGTAAGGTAAGAAGATGATTTACGGTTTATAAGTCTTTCTTATTAATACTACTTTAAAGTAAACAATAAACTTCTTTTAT
>CAYJRS010000002.1:39691-41524 GCA_964372845.1 Candidatus Woesearchaeota archaeon
TTTATAAGTCTTTCTTATTAATACTACTTTAAAGTAAACAATAAACTTCTTTTATCTTCTGTATTTAAAAAATTCAGCTATAGTCTCCATGACTTCTTTGAAATCTGGTTTTGTAGAAGTTAAAGGCAGTAAATCAGATTCCCATTTATTATAGATTCTATAACCTCTCTTGAAGATCCTTTCTACATCGTATTTTTTATCATTGTCCTTAAATTTCTTCTTGATTAATCTCATATCTATGGGTAATTTCTTCTCAATAATGTTGTAGATATCATAGTAATCTCTAGGGGCATACCTCAGTACTAATGCCGTCATTTTCTCTGCAATCAATTCTCTAATATCTAATGTTCTTATGCTGAATTGTGGGATATCTGTATAAAGGTGCTTAACTTTATACTTTTTTGGTTGCAAATAAATTTTTGCTCTACTATTAATGTCCAGAAAAATAGTATCCTTCTCATGGAACAATTTGTAATGTAATACTAATCTCACAAAATTATCTACTCTTTTATCATGAGTTATTTTTTCGAATATTGTTCCTTTGAGCTTGTCTTTGATTTTTCTTTCCACATCAGCTATACTGCCATTTATTGTGAAATCTAGATCTTCAGAAAGCCTTTCATGATTAAGAAAAATTTTATTTAAAGCGGTTCCTCCTTTAAAGTATATATTTTCAATGTCTTTCAGCAGGAATAATGCATATGTAATAACATAATCTTTCTCTAAGACAACAATATTAAATTCTTTTTCATTAGCAATAATTTTTAACTCATCTAGAATTATATCCATTTCTTTGCCGCCTTTTTTGTCGCTATGATAAATATGTGATTGTAGATTTTCCTTTTTATATTTTCAGGAAAATTCTTTCTTCTCCTCTTTTTAAAGCTAATATTCGTATGGAAAAGATTAGCTATGGAATGTTTTTTTGTATTATAGACTTGGTATTCTCTAGGAATTTGATCTATTAGTTTCCAGTAGTATGCTGCTGCCTTTCCGACAATGCAATAATCTTCTCCGTTCATGATTTCATCTATTAGAATAAATGGATGCTCAGACCACTTACTGTTTACTGCTTTTATTGGAATGAGAAAATATTTGGATTTATTCAGCTTAATGATCCTGCCTTTCTTTTTTAATCTGTGCAAATATACATTCATCTCATTATTATTAGTAAAATTATCTTTAATATCATCTCTTGTGAAAAAATATTTTCCTTTTAATTCCAGCTTTGAGATGAACCTCAATTCTTTTTCGCTTAAGCTCTTTTTCATGGTTCTCTTAAATTAACAGTTTGTTAATATTTAAGAACAATGGATATATAAGGTTTCTGTTTTTACAAGTCTAAATAGATAATTAATTCTTAAATTGAGAATAAAAAAATCATAGGTCTGAAGTTATATAGTTTTGGAACGATTAGTAACTGCGCGCTGAACATCTCGCCGAAGCTTGATGCTTACACGCCAGTCCTATCAACCCCATCTTCTATGGGAGTTCCTTGTGTCTCTTTTCGAGGTGGGTTTCGCGCTTAGATGCTTTCAGCGCTTATCCCTTAGAGCGTAGCTGCTCAGCCTGCCTTGTCAGACAGCTGATAGACCAGAGGCTCCGAGCCATCGTTCTTCGCGTTGATGATTCGCAAATCAAACAATCTCTCGTACTAAATGGTCCTTCCTCTCAGACACTAGACACCTCCAGTAGATATCATACATACTGTCTCACAACGTATTAAACCCAGCTCACGATCCGCTTTGATGGGTGAACACCCCCACCCTTAGGAGCTTCTGCACTCCTAGGATGCGGAGAGCCGACATCGATGTAGCAAGCAGCGCCGTCGAT
>CAYJRS010000003.1:0-34035 GCA_964372845.1 Candidatus Woesearchaeota archaeon
AATAGCTTTCATGTTGTCGAGGAAATTGGTGTTTCCCAAATTGGGAAACACGTCTCCTCAAGTATCCTAATAATTCATTTTAATACTAATTGATATATAAATATATCGGTTAATTTGTATTGGCTAGCAAAAATTCCTCTTCAATAACTCCGCCATTTCTATATTGCCTGCTGCTTTATAGGCCTTTGCAGCAAGCTCATAATTCATTGCTTTCATGCAAAAGACAGCTACATTATTCAGCCTCTCTTTATCTTTCGTCGGAATGAAGCACAGTGTTGCAAGTTCAGCTTTGCTCTGCACTAAAAGCTCATCTCCCATTTCTTTGAGCTTCTCAAATTCTCTTGCTTTTTCAAGAATAGTTACAGCCTCGGTAATCTTGTTCAGCTTGTATAATCTCTTCCCAACGTAACTCAGAATTCTTTTTTCCCTATTCGCATCAAGCATAGATAAATCTACTGAATTTATTCCTTCTTTCAAGATCTTTGCAACAATCGGGTGCTCCATGTTAATTATTAAAAACAATAATATTAAAAAATATTCCTATAATAAGGATATAGTGGATAAACTAAGATTACAACTAAGAAGGGGTTTGAAAGGCATTAGGATGAAACACATTGAAAAAGTGTATGGAAATATAAAGGAGATTTTGGAAGAGGCTAGAAATAATGCTTTTAGGGCTGTTAATTTTGCAATGGTTCGCACTTACTGGCAGATAGGTAAAGTGATAGTTGAGGAAGAGCAGAGAGGAGATGAAAGGGCGAGATATGGCGAGACTCTTATTAAACAACTATCAGTGAGACTTACTAATGAATTTGGAAAAGGATTTACAGAAAGAAACTTGTGGTATATAAGGAATTTTTATTTGAAATTTTCAAAACTGAACGCACTGCGTTCAGAATTAAGTTGGACACATTACAGGCTTTTGCTGAAAATAGAAAAGGAAAATTCAAGGCAATTTTATTTACAGGAATCAATTAATAATAATTGGAGTACTAGGGAGCTAGAAAGACAAATAAGTTCCTTATTGTATGAGCGAATTGCTCTGAGTAGTGATAAAAGAAAAATAAAAGAATTATCCAAAAAAGGAAGTGTAATAAAGAAGCCAGAGGATGCTATTAAGGACCCATATATTCTTGAATTTTTAGGGGTTAGTGAAAATAAACTTCTCCATGAATCAGAACTTGAAGAGCTATTAATTCATAAATTACGTGATTTTTTGCTTGAGCTAGGAAAAGGATTTTCTTTTGTAGACAGGCAGAAGAGAATTACTATTGACGGAGATTATTTTTACATTGATTTGGTTTTTTATAATTATATTTTAAAGTGCTTTATTCTTATAGATTTAAAAGTTGGGAAATTAACTCATCAAGACATTGGACAGATGGATTTCTATGTTCGCTATTTTGAAAAAGAAAAAAAGAGGGGAGAAGATAATCCGACAATAGGATTGATATTATGCTCTGATAAGAATGAGGCAATGGCGAAATATACAATATTAGACGAAAGCAAGAATCTATTTGCATCAAAATATGAATTGTACCTGCCAACGGAAAATGAATTGAAAGAGGAACTAACAAAGGAAAGGGATATTGCCGAGCAGGAAAAAAGGTTAAAAGAATGAAAATGGATAAACTTTGTTTTGGCACTGCAGGAAAACCAATATCTACAAAAGGAGACACTGTTCAAGGGATTAAAGATGTCAGAAAATTAAATCTTGATTCACTTGAGCTAGAGTTCGTTCATAGTATTAATATTAAACCTGAAAAAACTAATGATGTTAAGAAAGCGGCTAAAGATAATAATATAGTTTTAACTTGCCATTCTCCTTATTTTATAAATTTAAACAGCGACGATAAGAAGAAATTTCATGCAAGCATTGGCTATATTTCAAACTCTGCAAAGATTCTTTCTTTATGTGGGGGATGGAGTGTATGCTTTCATGCAGGTTATTATCAAGGTCAAGATCCAAATAAAGTTTATGAAAATATTAAAGAAGGAATTAAGAAAATAGTAAATCAAGTAAAAGAATTTGATAAAAATATTTGGATAAGACCAGAGATATCGGGAAAGAAATCACAATTTGGAGACTTGAATGAAACAATAAAATTAAGCAAAGACATAGAGCAAGTAATGCCATGCATTGATTTTTCACATTTTTTTGCAAGAGATACAGGAAAGCACAATACTTATTCTGAATTCAAAACAATCTTAGAAACAATTGAAAAAGAATTGGGGAAACAAGCGTTAGAAGATATGCACATCCATGTTGCAGGTATAGAATACGGGGATAAAGGAGAAAAAAATCATCTTTTATTAAACGAAAGCAAATTTAATTACAAAGATTTAATGAAAGCTCTAAAAGAATTTAAAGTTAAAGGTGTTTTGATTTGTGAAAGCCCGAATATTGAAGGGGATGCTTTACTGATGAAGAAATGTTATGAGAAGATTTAAATATCCACGGATTACTTTTTATTGTATGTCTGATTGGATTGATACTCTTTTAAATAGGGTTGGGATTTCTGGAAATAGTTCTAAAGCATTGCAATTCGTTGTCGGCGCAGGTTTGGTTGCACTCTCTTTAGCAAAGTACAGTGGTGAATTAAAATTTCTTTCAGCTATAGGTATTTTATTTGGTGGTTATTTGATTTTGAAATCCATACAATGAACGATTTTGTCATTAAGAAAAATTTATTGGATTTGGAGCATTCTGAGAAGTTAAGTAAAGGCATAACGGAGATTGGGATTGCTTCTGGGAGTTTTGTGGCTATTTCAGTATCTATTTTAAATAAAGATTTATTATTTGCTATTGTTATTGCAGCATTATTTTCATCGCTATTCTTGCTTGATGGTATTAGAAAATTAAATGATTGTAAGAAGATAAGGGATGAAATAAAATTAATGATTAATATTTCTGATCGGTAAATAAAATGTTAAATTATGATGAAGAAATGTTATGATAAAGTTTGACCTCTAAGCCATCTTCTTATTTCTGTTTTTCTCAAATATCTTTTATGCAGTTTTATACTTCCTTTAATAATTTTGTTTGATCTTTTTCTAGTTGTTTCATTAATTTTGTCAGAAGTAAATGGGTTTACAAATTCTCCATTTCCAACATAAGGCTCAGGAAGCTCATATCTTTTAAAGATAGAGTTCATGTAATCTTCAAATCCGTAGTAAAAGTCAAATCTTCTCTTTAGCTCAGGCATAATACTTTCTCCAAATTTTTTAATTTCGGAATAATAAGGATAAACTGAGTCGCCAGCAATTGAAAGCATTTCGCTTAAATTCGCCCAGTCAGCCAAACCGTCAATGTCCTCGATAGTAGCAGGATCATCATTGTCAGCTTTAAGGTGAATCCTTAAGCCAATAATTTTTTCTACTGCAGGATAAACTGCTTTTGGATTTACAGGGAATGGTTTTCCTTTTTCCTTTCTGCTCCAACGCCAGAGTTGGTAGGTGTATCTAGGGCCAAAACCGATCAACATCAATAGTCCTCTTTTAATCCCTGTTATAATATCAGGTGCAAAAATTTCTAATACTTTTTCTCTTCTGCTCTTTCCTTTATTACCATGGGCCTTTCTGCTATCATAAATCATATCCCATATAGGTTCCTCCAGTCCGAGGTTTGCTTGAACCATGTCAATTTTCTGAACATTTGCAAGTAAAAGCTGCGGCTCTTTGAAAAGTAAATCTCTGCCTTTGTAGAATATCTTAGCATGATGCTTCCTCGGCCAATATTTTCCAACCTTTCTTTTTGTATTGACATCCGCAATTAGATCATATTTTCCGATATCACTATCAGTTAAAATCCTATCAAAATCATATTTCAAAGGGGTGTCTCCCATTAGAATTAGGACAAGCTCGTCATCTTCAGGCACTATACCTTTCATACCATTTTCAACGGTTTTAGAAAATTTCCAGTCATCGCCTTCAGAACTGTAAAAGATTTTATGGTCATTGAAATAATTCTTAAAATATCCCACATTGGCTTCGGTAATTTTATCCCCTACAACAGCAATTTTCTCAAGCTTGCTTCTAGATGTATTCAGCATTGCAAAGCTTATCATAGGAACTGAAGAATTTAGAGATCCTCCTATTGGCATCGGAAAATTAAACTTTGTAACTATGTGTTTGTCTTTGTTTCTCAAAAATAAATGGGTGGGGAGATAATAACCGCTTTTTACTTCTTTTTCATACTGCTGCATTACTTTTTTTTCAAAATCACCGTCGTCATCATAGCTTGCTGTAATGATCGCTTTTGTTATCCTTGTTTGCATATTCTAATTGAACTAGAATAATTTTTAAGCTTTTTTATATCAAGGCTTTCTTATTTTTGCTATAAAGAAACCTTCTGTATGATTATCCTGCGGCCAGATCCTCAAGCATTTTTTAATTTCAGAATTATATTTTTTTCCTTCAAAACCAAGAACTGCAGGGGAAGACTTTAATCCTGAAAGTGAAGTAGTTTCTAATCTAGCATCAGTCTTTTCAAGCAAATAGTCGATAACGTTCTCGTTTTCTTCAGGCTCTAATGAGCATGTCGAATAAACAAGAATCCCATTATTTTTCAGCAAAGAATACGCTTTCAATATTAGCCTGCGTTGTTGATAACCCAGCTTCTTGATCATTCCTTGATTATATATTTTTAAAGTGTCGGGTGATTTTTGTATAGTGCCTGTGCCGGAGCAAGGAGCATCCAAAAGGATCTTATCAAATTCCATATCGGGAAAAAACTCCCCTTTGTATATTGTTATTATAGTATTCGAAACACCGCATCTTTGTAGATTCATTGAAAGTGCTTTTATCCTGTCCCATTTGATATCATTTGCAATTATCCCCCCACTATTTTTCATTTGCGCCGCCATCTGTGTTGTCTTTGAGCCTGGAGCAGCAGACATATCCAAGACTAAATCTTTTTCATCAGGATTTAATATCATAGCAGGAATCATTGAAGCTGCCTCTTGAACGTAAAAATATCCAAGAAAATGTTCCTTTAAATTCCCTACTGCGATTTCTCTTTTTTCAATATAGAATCCTTCGCTGCACCAAGGAACCTGTTTTAATCCGGAAATCCTATCTTTTAATTCTATCACAGAAATTTTTATGGTATTAACGCGAATTGATTTTCTGATTGGCTTTGCTATTGCTTCCTGAAACTCTTTGAAGTCAGTAAGTTCCTTATACCTCTCAATAAATTTTTCTTTAAATTCCATCATTTTTATTCTTTAAATTTCTTATACTTAATATTATTATAGATAAACAGCAGAATTCTTAAGATTATTTCTAAAGCTACAATAAAGAGCAAATAATAAACTATTGTTTTCCACATCATAGGGATAGATTTTATTGCTAATAATGCAGATTCGGGAGAAAAATAAGAAAGCCCAGTCACTAGAAATATGCCTAGTAATGTTAATGGCAAGGTTTTTGCTATCTCTCGCGCTAATTCCTCGCTGTAATATGCTGCTATCCTTGTTGTTGCCACCACGGCCATTGAAAATAAGAAAAGAGTGTCTGTTGGATGATTTTCTGACATAAAAATAAGTAGCAACGAAAAGAAAATAAACCAGATAAAAGTAAATAATGGAAATATAATTATATGCTCGAGGATGTAAAACAAGAAAACAATTATTTCCTTGACATCTTCCCATCTTGACCTGCTGTATTCTGCCAAGTTTAGCTTGAAAATATCTCTTGTTGCTATAAATTTGTAAAATTTAAAAATAAAAACAGAATAAATAACCATCCCAATTACAAAAACAACTAAAGGCTTGGCTGCTTGAATTGCCTCTTCCAATGAGAAGGGTTCCATTATCAAACCTAATATATTTTGAAATGCCACAATAGCACTAACACTTTTTGGAATATAAATTTTGTGATTGCGATTTTAATTAGATTTAAATATTATATTTCATTGTTCTATTCCATGTTTTTAAAGAGGTTGATGAAGAGGAAACTGCTTTTTGTTTTTCTTCTACTTGCAATTATACTAATTATAGTATTTTTAGGAGCTAAATTCTATCTTTTAATTAATTTTCTTTCAGGGAATGACACGGTGATTAAAGTAAACACTGATAAAGAATATTTGTTTTTGGAACATGGGGAGACAGGAGAGGTAAATCTAGAAGCGAAAGTCACAACAAATCCTTTCTGCTCAGCATCATGCAGCATTAAATTGCTTGACCTTAAAGATATGAGCGTTATTGACTCTGATTATTTTTCTTTAAAACCAGGAAACCCATTCAAGAAATCCTACAGAATTTTTGCTGACAAGCTTGGAAGGGTAAAAGAATTCTACAGATTTGATGTTCAATGCACAAGCACAGGAGGATTTTTATGCCACAGCGACAGGGAATTAACCAGCAGGAACTTATTGATAACTTCTGAATATGATTTAAATGAAGCTGAGAAAGAGAATAGAAATGAGTTTGAAGAAAAAGCCAGTAGCCTTGCAGAAGACATTAATGAAATGGAGCTTGAAATCTTTATATTAAAAGATGCAGCAAATAAATTGAATAAAACCGTTATTGTCGGATATGATTTTGAATTTGACTTGGAAAATAAATCAGAGAAGCTTAAAATGCTTGCTATGGATGAGTATTATTATACGAAGCTCAATTCCCTAGCAGCTTTAGAAGAAGAAATGAACAGCATAGCAGATAATATTTTTAATCTTAATAACAGCATTAACGAAGACATTCTGGTTTATAATTCATTAGTTGATGATCTAACTTTTTCAGAAACTCTTTTAAATAATTTAACAAAAATAAATTTTTCCTTAAACAATGTAGAAAAAGTAAATGTGTTTATTGACGAATTCAACACCATTGCTAAGACATTTGATGAGAGGGACTATTTGGAAAACAAATCTTTCCTCGCTAAAAACTACAGAGACAGGTTAGAAAAGAGTATATTTTCAGAGGAAGAAAATGGGACTGGAATTGATAAGGTCGTAGAAAATATTAAGCTACAAAAAATCGAGTTTCTGAATATCAGTGTCGATGAAGTTGAAATTGAATTTGCTGAGATAAGCAAGAAATGTACAATTAATAATGTAACTGATATTTGCGGGGATGGAAAAAATCCTGTTGTGTTTCTGCACGGCCATGCAGTTACAAAAGATGCTCCTTTGGAATATAGCTTGGAAGGTTTTGGCTCACTACAAACAAAATTAGACGAAAATGGATACATAAGCGCTGGCTCAATTACATTATACACAGAAAAAAACGTTCCAAAAGGGATATGGGAGGTTCACACCCCTTTATCTCTAAGGGCAAGTTATTACTTTGACTTCTTTGAAGAGCCTGAAAATTACAGGATTATTTTGACAAAGAGCGAGAACATAGACACTTACGCAGTCAGATTAAAAGAAGTTTTTGATAATGTAAGGTTCAGGACTGGTAAAAATAAAATCAATGTGATAGCATTTAGCATGGGGGGTTTAGTTATCAGAAGGCATATGCAGCTGTTTGGAAATGAAGGATTTGACAAAGTTATTTTGCTTGGAGCTCCGAATAAAGGCATTACTGGCGAAGTTTCTACACTGTGTCCTCTAATTGGCGGAGAAAAAAGAGAATGCGAAGATATGAACTCTGATAGTTTATTTATGCAGAAATTAAACAGAGATAAAGTTCCAGAGAATATATATAATATTTATGGAACGGGTTGCGTTATGGATGAAGGTATAGGGGATGGAATTGTATTAGAGGAGAAAGCAAAATTAGAAAATGTAAAAAACTTTGTTATTAATGGAACTTGCAGAGGAAAATTCCAGCCACTGCATCTTGATTTACTGAAAGTGGATATGTATCCAGAAGTTTATGAAATAATTAAAGAAATTTTAGAAGAAAAAATTTAGAAAAAACTGCGCTGGCCGAGAGTCGAACTCGGGTCCCTGCCTTTTTACATTTTATTTGGCAAGGCAAGATTCTAACCACTTAACTACCAGCGCATATAGTTAAACTTAGAAATTCACTATTTAAATATTATGAAAGGTTGGGTTCTGACTCAAGTCTCTATAAAAACAAAAAATAAATTATGGCAGATGAGTCTTAGCAAAAATTCTTAGTTATGATCTAAATTATATTCATGATCGGATAAATTTATTCTTTTTGTTTTTGCCAGAATCTCTTTTTTAAACTGTTCGTAAAAGAACGAGGTTCCATTTATTTCTATTATTTCATCGTTTGATAATCTGCATAAATGCTCAAGAGCTTCAATGTCTTCCATTCCTATAATGAATTTTGCACCACTTCCCTCCATATAACTGTGGATATGTCCTAATACTTTTCCTTTGTAGCTAAATGCATTGCTCATATTTAACCTTAAAATAGTCGATTATATAAATCTATTTTTTAACTAAAAAGGCTATATTCTTCCCAAAAAACTTTGATTTAAGGATTTTAAAATTATTTTTTTTCAATAGATTCCTTAATTTGAAGTATCCGATGAAATGATAATATCTATAAATTACTTTTTGCTTCTTTCTCCATGGAATGTATGTTTCTTTTTCCTTGAATAAAAATTTTAATTGTAATTTGTTCCAGACTGTGATGTAAGCTTCTCCATTATTTTTTAAAACTCGATGTATTTCTTTTACAGACGTTTCAGGATTTTTTATGTGATGCAAAACTGCAATAGCCAAAACATAATCAAAGCAATTATCATTAAATGGAATCTTTTCTATAGATGCTTGTTTTAATTTGACTTTAAAATTGTGTTTTTGTGCGAACTTCTTTGCCTGCTCTAACATATTTTTAGAGAAATCAATTCCGTAGCACTCTAAATTTTTAAATGGAAGTAAATTTCTGCAGTTGCCACATCCAACGTCAAGGATTTTTCCAGTTTTCCAATTTAGTTTTTTTAATTCTGTTAACGGCTTTTGTCTAAAGTTGTTCCAACCCGAGGCTATCTTGTTCCAAACTTGTTGCTGATCCATAAATAGGAAATGTTTTAAACGTTTATAAATATTATTTCGGATATGAATATTGAACAATACAAGATCAAAATTTCTAAGGAAAAAGGCTTCAAAAAGCTTCCGAAGAATATCGAGTTAAATATAGATTTAGATGAAAATATTAAAACTAAGCCAATGAGAACTCAAAGTGGGGTTGCTCCAGTTGCTATCATGACAGAGCCAAGGGAATGTCCACATGGGACTTGCACTTTTTGTCCAGGTGGGGTAAATTCTTATTTCGGTTCTGTTCCTAAATCATATACAGGGAATGAACCTGCTTCTATGCGTGCTATAAGAAATAAATTTGATGCTTACTTCCAAGTGTTTAACAGGTTAGAGCACTATGTCTTATTGGGACAGGTTCCGGAGAAAGTTGAGCTGATAATTATGGGAGGAACTTTTCTTTCATACCCTATTGAGTATCAAGATAATTTTGTTAGAGACGCTTTTCAGGCAATGAATGATTTTAGCGAAATGTTTTTTGTCGATGGAAAATTGAATAAAAATAAATTTAAAGAATTTTTTGAGTTTGAGCTGGAATTTAAATCAGAAGAAAGAACTAAAAAGATTCATGAGAAACTTCTGCAGTTGAAAAAAGAAACTAAACTAGAAGAAGAACAGATTAAAAATGAAACTGCAAAGATAAGATGTGTTGCATTAACCCTGGAAACAAAACCAGATTGGTGCTTTGAACAGCATATTAATCAAGCTTTGAAATTGGGAGCTACTAGAATTGAAGTCGGAGTTCAAAGTTTGGATGACTCTATTTTAAAAAAAACTAATAGAGGACATACAGTTAATGATACAGTTAAAGCTTTTCAACTTTTGAAAGATTCTGGATACAAGGTAATAGCTCACTGGATGCTTGGCCTTCCAAGTGTAAATCCTGAAGACGAAGTTGAAAACTTTAGAAGATTATTTGAGGATGATAGATTTAGACCTGATGGTTTGAAGATTTATCCTTGCATTGTTATGCCCGGGACACCACTATATTTACAGTATAAAAAAGGATTGTTCAGACCATTAAGAACTAAAGAAGCAGCTGAAATAGTTGTAAAGGCTAAAAAATTCATACCTAGATGGTGCAGAGTTTACAGGGTTAATCGCGATATACCGACTAAAGTCACTATCGATGGCGTTGGCATTACTAATTTTAGACAGGCTGTTCATGAATTAATGAAAAAAGAAAATAAAAAATGTAACTGCATTAGGTGCAGGGAGCCAAAAAATAAAAAGGTAAATTGGAGCAGAGTTAAATTAAATAGAATTGATTATGAAGCAAGCAATGGCAAGGAGATTTTTTTGAGCTTTGACGATGCTGAAAAGGATATCTTATTCGGATTTTTAAGATTGAGGATTCTTGATGAGAGTTTTAGAGATGAAATCAACTGTAAGAGTGCGATAGTAAGAGAGATACATATTTATGGAGAAGCTGCTTCTATCGGAAAAAAAGGAGAGATACAGCATAGGGGTCTCGGAAAGAAATTATTGAATGAAGCTGAAAGAATTGCTAAAGATGAATTCGATAAAAATAAAATCGTTATCATTTCTGGAGTAGGAGTTAAGGAATATTTTTATAAACAAGGTTATAAGAAAGATGGCGTTTATGTTTCAAAAATGCTTTGAGCAGATAAATTTAAATATCTGTTTTGCATAATTATAGCCATGTCATTCTGCATAATAGGAGTTTTAAAATGATGCTTGAACAAAAAAGAGATCAGCTCATTGATTTTTGGAGGGAGAATTTTGATTTTACAGAGGAGGAATTAGATGCTTTTATAAAAGTAAGAAGAGAAGATTTTATTTCGGAAAATATGAAGGGTTATGCTTACGAAGATTCTCCTCTGCCTTTAATCAGAGGCAAGACAATATCGCAGCCTACAACTGTGATGATAATGACTTCTGCTTTAGAAATTAATTCAGGAGAGAAGATATTTGAAGTCGGCACAGGATCGGGATACCAAGCGGCTTTGCTAGCCAGTTTAGTCGGAGAAAAAGGAAAGGTTATTACCACTGAGGTTATCCCAGAACTAGTAGAGTTTTCAAAGATGAATTTCAAAAATGCAGGAATAAAGAATATTGAAGTCTACGAATACGACGGTAGCAAGGGTATGGAAAAAGAAACTCCATTCGACAAGATAATTATAACTGCTGCTTGCAGAGATTTTCCTCAGGCGTTAATCGACCAGCTAAAAATAGGCGGTTTCATAATAGCTCCCGTCGGCAACAAAGAAGAGCAGACAATGGTTCGTGGAAAAAAACTGGAAAACGGAAGGCTTGAACTGGAATTTCTAGGGCCTTTTTTATTTACTCCAATGTATGGAGAATATGGATTCGAAGTTTAAGATAAGTGGGTCCGGGCAGATTCGAACTGCCGATTTGCGCCTCTCGTAGCATAAGCTTGTAAGGGCGCCGTCATTTATGGAATCTTTCTCCTTGAAAAATTTAACCACTAGACCACGGACCCGCAATGATTTATTAAAATTTTTCCATTAAAAAGGTTGTGTTTTTTCAAATATATACTCTAGAATATAAATACAAAGGTTTTTAAATAAAAAATGGCAGTTAGCGGTTATGAAATCTCAGAAAGTTGAGCAAGGCATAGAGGCCATTAAGGAAGAAAATCTTGACGAGATAAAGAAGAATTTGCAGGAAGCAAAGGCTAAGATAGATAAGTTTCAAAAAAATCTTTTAAAGAAATTTGATAAGTATGTTGCTGGCATTGCTCTCTTGCCCCCAAAAAAAGAAGACAAAGGCAAAGTTGACTTGTTAGTTTTATTTGATGATTCTGACAGCAAGAAAATGCATAAGCTTGAGTTAAGGGATAGATTATTTTCTATATCAAAGAGCATTGCAGAAGAGATTGACAAGAACTTCGTTGTTGAAATTGCATTGCTAAGTGAATTGAAGCAGGACTGTTTTGATAGTAAGTGGGAATTAATGGGCCTAGTGGGCATCGGAATGATTTTGTATGATCCTAATGATTTGCTTGCGGCAGTTAAAATAAGTGAAGTCCACAAGAACATGGTTTTGAAGAAATTTGATAAGTACATTGTCAGCTATGTTGCGGCCGGCAGCTTATTCAGGGGGGAAAAGGCAAATGACATCGATGTTTACGTTATTGTCGATGACACAGATGTAAAAAGAATGCCGAGATTTGAGTTAAAAGAAAAGTTAAGAGCAATTATAATTAGCCAGGGTTTTGAAGCAAGTGCAATAACAAAAGTTGACAAAAAGTTTCATATTCAAGTTTATATTTTAACTGATTTTTGGGAAGGAATCAAAGATGCAAATCCCGTTTTCTTTACTTTCTTGAGAGACGGTGTTCCATTATACGACAGAGGGGTGTTCATGCCATGGAAATTAATGTTAGAGATGGGAAGAATAAAGCCAAGTCCTGAAGCCATTGACGTGTTTATGAGCACTGGCGAGAGAATCTTGGAAAGCGTTCAATATAGATTAAGGGATATTTTAGAAAAAGATATTTATTGGGCTGTTCTAAATCCGAGCCAGGCAGCACTGATGTTGTATGGTGTTAATCCTCCGACGCCAAAAGAAACAATAGATTTGATGGAAGAAATTTTTGTAAAAAAGGAAAAATTACTGGAGAAAAAATACGTTGATATTCTAGAAAAGATTAGAAAATTTTACAAAGATATGGAGCATGAGAAGATAAAAAAAATCACAGGAAAGGAAATCGATGTTTTGCTGAAAGACAGCGAAGATTACCTTGCAAGAATAAGAAAACTTTTTGATCAAATTGAAAAAAAGAAAGAAGAAGAGGACATTGTCCAGATATATGATGCAAGCAGGAAAATAGTGAAAGATGTTTTAACTTTAAACAAGATAAAATCAAATGATTTGGAGAAAGGCCTTTCTAAACTCGTCGCAAAAGGAGAATTGGATAAAAAATTTATAGTCATGTTCAAAGATTTGACTAATGCAAAAGTAGAATATAAAAAAGGAAAATTAAGCAGGGCAGAAATTGATAAAGTTAGAAAAGATTCTAGGCTGTTTATGAGAATATTAATTGATTATATGCAGTTCAAGAGAGCAAGAGAATTAGAGAAGGTGACTGTTAGAGTTAAGTACAATAATAAGTTAGGAGAAGTGATGTTATTCGATGATGTTGCTTTCATAATAGAAGACAGTGCAAAAAAAGATAAAATAGGAAAAGGAAAAGTAGGAAAAGACGGAAGCATAATAGGGATTGAGCAGTCAAACTTGGAAGCGCTTGAGAACTTTGTTGCTAAAGAGAAAATCCCGAAAAACGTGTTCATAAAAGAAAAAACATTTGAAAGCCTGAAAACTATCTTTGGAAATGAAATAGAGATACTTGTCGGTTATTAATTAATCCCCTGAAAAATATTCCTGCAACTTACAATATAACCATGCAGAACCAAATGTAAACCCCACTATAGTTGTAAAATGATATAATCTGCTTAAATGATATCTGAAAAAATGCCCCTCTCTATTCATGATACTTGATTTTCCTTCATTAGCATCAACATAAGCTCTAAAAGGTCCGTAAAGCGGGATATATTGCCTAAAATTTGGCTTCCCTTCTTTAATTTCCTTTCTCTCTATATCCTCGATGAATTCTAAAATTCCATCTAATGATCTTTTTTTAACAGTGTTTTTTTCCTTCTTTTTTCTTTCAACACTCTTCCCTTTCTTCTTTTGAACCCTTATTCCAGAATCCTTAACAGAGCCTTTCATTACAAAAATAAACAAGGATCGGCTTTAATAACTTTGCTTAAAATAGTGTTGGGTATTAGAAATCTTTTTAAATGGTTGATTTAATTTCTACGGCATGAGAGCAAGAATTGTAAGCTTTAGGAGAAGCAGAAGAAGGCAAAATACTAGACAAATTATTCTCAAAGTTGAAAACATTACTTCAAAAGAGAAAACAAAAGACGTAATTGGAAAATCTGTTGTTTGGAAAAGCTCTGCTGGAAAAGAAATTAAAGGAAAGATCAGTAATTATCATGGCAATTCAGGAAACGTAAGAGCTATATTAGAGAAAGGAGTTCCAGGACAGGCAATAGGCAGCGAGGTGGAAGTAAAATAAGATGAAAAATTATAATGAAAGACTAGCTGAAATCATGATGGGAAAAGATGATAAAACTTACAGAGAAACTGCTGAAGCAATAAGAAGATCTGATATCGATATCTACGGTTATTATCAAGAACATAAAAAAAGAATCCCAAGATTATTTGACCCCAATGTGAATATAAATGCTATGAAAAAAGGATTAAAGCAGCTAGAAAAAGAATTGAGTGATAAAGGTTTAAATGAAAAAAAGATTGATTTATCTTCATTAATGTTAGCAGGAATAATTAGTGATAATTTAGTATAAAATTAAAATGGCGACACTAAGAAAATTTAAATGCTATAGGAATGTAACGAGGGCTTACACTAGAAAAAGCAAATACAAGCCAAAGGCGTATGTTAAAGCAATTCCAAATTCAAGATTAGTTCGATATCACATGGGGGATGTGCACAAAGTGTTTTCTCATAAAATAGATCTTGTCAGCAAAGAGAGAGTACAAGTGAGGGATAATGCATTGGAAAGTGCAAGACAAGTTAGTAATAGAAGGCTAGAAAAAGCGCTTGGCAGAAACGGGTATTATTTTAGAATAATGGTTTACCCTCATCATGCTTTACGTGAGAATAAAATGTTGGTAGGAGCAGGAGCAGACAGGATGCAGACAGGGATGCAGCAGGCATTTGGGAAAGTAATAGGCATAGCAGCTCGATTGAAAAAAAATCAGAATGTTTTCAGCGTCTATGTAAACCAAGAGGGGATAGAAGCTGCAAAAGATGCACTAAAGAAGGCTAATCACCGGCTTCCTTTCAGATCAACCATAAAGATAAGTCAAATTAAAAACTAAGAAATTCAGTCAATATATTTTTTCTTTGCCATATTTTTTTTATTTGTGTTTCCTTTATTAAACTTTCTTAACCAACGGCACAAAAATAAAATCTCCTAGAGAATAATTCTTTATACCATTTTTATATTTAATGGTTTTAATCAACTTCTGGCTGTGTGCTGGTCCTACAGGTGCTAAATAAACGCCATTAACTTTAAGCTGTTTAATCAAAGTGTTTTGTAATTTGCTAGAAGCTGCTGTTTGAATAATGCGATCAAAAGGTGCTTTTTCTTTCAGTCCTTTGCTACCATCCCTATAGAGAACTTTTACATTTTTATAATCTCTCAAATTTTTTTTAGCAGATTCAACTAATTCAGGGATTATTTCTAGAGTAAAAAGCCTGCCTTCTTCTCCAATAATTTTTGAGATCAATGCAGCATTGTAGCCAGAGCCTGTTCCTATTTCCAAAACTTTCTGACCCTCTTTCAACTCTAATTCCTGCAGCATAAAAGCCACGGTATAAGGCTGAGATATGGTTGCTTTACAGCCTATTGGCAAAGGAATATTTTCATATGCCTGTTTCTTGTATTTTTCTGGAATAAAGTTTTCTCTCTTTACAGAGCTAATTGCTTCTAAGACTTTCTTGTTTGTAATGCCCAGATGTAAAATTTCCTCTAATAATGAGTTTAAGTTCATGTTTTATTTTCTTGATTTATTCAGACAGTCATCGCAGAATATTCTTTCATTAGATATGATTCTTTTACAGTTTAAACATTCCATACATCATTATAATTGTTATCCATCTTTATAAGCCTGTCTGTTATCTTCCATCTGTGTTCTGGTGTGATGACCTGTAATTACTTTACATTTCCTTTCATATCTTAGGTTTTCTTAATAAATAAAAACATATCTTACTTTTCTGACTTTAGAAAAAAATATTAATAAGTTTCTTATCCTTAATATCATGAATGAATTGAATGAATTAGCTGACAGCGTTATTTGGCTGAAAGAACTGAACAAAAACAAAGCAAATATAGCAGGGGTTAAAGCAGCTTACCTAGGTGATTTATACAACAAAAACTTTCCAGTCCCCAATGGCTTCGTTATTTCTGCAGACGCATTTAAAGAATTCCTGCACTCAAACAATTTAAATACGAGTATAAAAAAGATTCTAAAGGAATTAAACTATAAAGACTTTCACAACGTTCTTGAAACTTCTGAAAAAATTAAAGCGATGATAATGAAAGAAAATATTTCTCCAGCTTTGGAATCAGAAATCTTGGAAGCATATGAGAATTTAAACGTAAGCGAGGAGCTATTGAGAGTTAGCAACAATGTTTTGAACCTGATAAAAAAGGGCAGAAGCAATGCAGCTGTTTCTGTAAGGTCAAGCAGCGTTCTAGATATTCCAGGCGCTTGCAGCAATTACCTTAATATCATCGGAAATAAAAATTTAATAAATTCAATCAAGTCATGCTGGAGCAGCTCTTACAGCGTTGGAAACTTATTCTATCTTAAAAAAAATAAAATCGATACAGTATCGGCAGCAGTTCTTGTGCAAAAAATGGTTGATATAAACAAAAGCGGGGTTGTGTTAAGCTCAAATCCGATGAACAGGGAGAGGGAGATGGTAATAGAGGCTGGATTTGGACTCGGGCAGTTAATAACGCAAGGAGAAATCACTCCAGACATCTATATTCTAGATAATAAGTTAGAAGTTAAGGAGCAAAAAATCGGAAATAAGAAATTAAAATTAATAAGGGATGTGAACACTAACGAGACTGTAAGAAAAAGGCTGATTGAGGAATATAATAAACGAGTGCTGGAAAAATGGGAAATAGATGAGATAGCGGGTTTAGCAGCAAAGATTGAAAAGATTTATGGCCAGCCGGTAGCTGTTGAATTCGGGTTAGGGAAAAAACTAGAATTATTTCATGTAAGGATTCTTAATGCAGTGGAAATAATAGACAAGGACAAGTTAAGTGGAGAAATCTTGGTTAATGGAAGAGGCGCAAGTCCAAAAATAAGCACCGGAATTGTCAGCTCAAACTCAGATATTTCAGGCGTTGTTGTCAAAGAGGCTGCAGATTCTGAGTTAATTGGGAATCTTGACAATATAAAAGGCGTTGTAGTTAATGAAGGTAGTTTAGGAAGCTGCTTCGCTATCTTATGCAGGCAGCACGGCATTCCATTTGTTATTGCTGAAAACTCTACCGCTTTACTAAATCATGGTTTGCTAGTAACTGTCGATGGTGTTAATGGAAAAGTTTACAAGGGAGAGGTGAAGGCGAGAGAAGAAAAAATAAAAATTGCCGAGGACACTTATGGGTTTGAAGTTCTGGATCTTTAAATTAATTAATCTTATTTTTACCTATGTAATCCTTATTCTTGCCTAAGAAAATCTATGAGGGGCAGTGTATTCTCTTTTTTTAGCGATTTTGAGATTACTATTAAAGAAAATCCCTTGTATATCTTATTAAAATCCATTAAACCCTTAAACTCTCTTTCAGGAATCTTATCTGTAGCAGTTACATTGATTGCTGTTTTACCTGCAATAAAATCAACTTCAGAATCAATCCCTCCCCAATAGCTTATTTCACTGTATCTATCCACAAGCTTAATTAGAACTGTATTTTCAAACATTCTACCAAGGTTATTAAAATATTTCATATTGATTACATTAACAAAGCCATTGTCCAAGCAATATAATTTAGACAGCTTGGTTACGTCATGCTTGACTTTTGCTGAATATGAAAAATAGCTGACTTCAAATAAAATATAAGCATCCATCATGTAATTTATGTATGTAGAAACTGTGCCTTTTGAAATTCCAAAGATTTTTGATAATTTATTAATGCTTACTTTACAACCGGATGCTGAAACAAGATACATTGCTATATCTATAATCTGCTTAGTGTTCCTTATTTTGTATCTGTCAATTATATCTCTGTGGATTATATCCTCAAAATACTGCTGTAGTAGATAAACCTTCTTTTCTTCAGATTTTTCAAGAACCACCTCTGGGAAACCGCCATATTTAGTATACTCCTCTAACTTATTCTTCTTAGTGAAGTAGGTAAATTCATTGAAAGAAAGGGGCATTATAATAAATCCTAAGTTTCTACCTGTTAACAAATTTGATAATTCCTTTGATAACAATGAAGCTGATGAGCCTGTAATTACAAATTTAATGTTTTCATTAAGATCATATTTTGTCCTAATCCATTTTTCCCACGAAGGTATTTTCTGGATTTCATCTATAAAAAAATATATCCTCTTTTTGTTTTTTGAGTATTTAATATATGCATCAAGCACATCATCAAATAGTTTTATTTGGAGGCTTCCAGCAAGTCCATAATCCTCCAAGTTAAGATAGAGTATCTGCTTTTTGTTTATCCCTTTTCTTATCAGTTCTAACATCAATTGCTTTACGATGGTGGATTTCCCACTTCTACGAATTCCTTTTAAGACAATAATCTCTTTGCGCTCAAAAAACTGGTATATCTTTCTTATGTATCTATCTCTTCTTATTCCCGAGTCTATTTCTTTCTCCCAAGGATTCCATTTTTTCAGTATTTCGATTAAGTTCTCCATAAAGACATTTTTACCGTATGTGATTACTTATTTATAAAGGTTTCCAATGTACTGGAAACCTTTATAAAGACTTCAAGGTGTTTGTCCAGAGAGACCATGGCTGAATTCAAGTATATAAGACAGAGATTAAATACTATAACTATCTATAATATGCTATGGCATCCCAGTTCAAGTAAGCAATGAACTAATGGAAATTCTGAAGGTTAGGAAGATGTACAATCAGGAGAGTTATGAAGACATAATTTGGGACTTGCTAGAAGTCCCAACTTTGAAGAATCAATCAATGCTGATAACACTAGACAATGATTTTAGAGGATTAGAGAATGTGCTTGTTTTGGACTAACTCTGCTGTTAAAAGTTACTTCTTTAGAGTAATTACATAATAGAAAGCTTTATATACTAGCGGTTTCTTCATTTTTAGTATAAAACAAAGTAAATGAGGTTAAAATGAGAAAATCAAGTTTAGCAAAGATTGTAGGCACAGTTTTAGTGCCGATGACGTTACAAGGATGTTATGCGGTCGGTAAATCTATTGGAGAAGGAATAGATCCTATCTTTAGTGCTTTGGAATTTCGTCGAGCTGAGAGGGATAGTCTACGACCAGAATCAGGATATTCTAAAGTTCTAGAATCACATGAGAGAAAAATAGAAGGAACATATGGTACCAAAATCAAAGTTAAGTTTAAAAGTGGAGTATTGGAAGGACAAGACCAACCAAATGTTATCAAGATGAAGGATGTTCTCACAATAAATTATGGCGGTGGAACTGAAGTCTATATAGATCTTTGGGAGTCACATTCAGATCCCAATGTTAGGTCTAGAGGAAGAGTATTAGATGGGGATGGTTCAGTTGATGAAATTTATCATAAAGATGAAGGGGATGTTTTCAGAGCTGGTCCGTTTATCTGGTCTAGAGAAAATACAGATCGTTATAAAGAATTGGTAGATAAAGTAAGACACAATAAATAATTAGAAATAGAAAGTCATGAGGTAAATAAAAATGAGCAATTTACAATTAAATGAAGATATAAACTACAAGGAATTTTACGGCAGAAACACAGAGCAGATGCCTAAATTAATAGCTGAAGGCAGAACCCCATTATCCGTCTCAGGATTAATGAGAAGAAGATTAGAAGCAAGAAATGCTTCGGAATCAGTAAAGGATTCTTGGCTGTACAATTATTTTGATACTGGAGATGCTATGGCTTATCATTCAGATGGAAAAGCTAAGATTGTTTTAAATGCAAAACAATTAAGAGAATTAAATCCTGAAAGCAAGTTAGGCAATGGAGCTTTGATACTTCCAGATGGTATTTATGAATCATTAGAAGGACAAGAATTTAGCAGAAGCAACTTAGAAAAACATGCTTCTGGAGACTGGCTAAAGCAAAGAGAAGCTAAAAGCAATCCAATATGGCAGGCATTAGCAAGAGATAAAGCCTTATTAGAAGAATACACTAATTTAGTATTCTCACAAGGCTATGATAAAGCAATGGCTTTGTATAGAGCATCACCTCAAGATGTTCCAACTATGCGGTCTTGGTGTGTTGGCAGGCTTGTCGACGACGTCAGGTCGAATGCCGGTGGCTGGTTCCATCTTGACGACGTCAATCGCCTTTTGGTTGGGGTACAAGTTGCGCCGCAGGCGCAAAGATAGGGAGAAGATAAAAAATGGCATTAGATGAAAGATTAAAAGGACAAATGAAGAGGATAGCGAGTATTGGCAGCTTAGTTAATGGCTATGAACACTTTAATTATGATCAGAAATCTCAAGTGTTAGGCATATTTCCTAGAGTTGCAGCTCAAAGAGAGCAAGATATCCCAAGCTTGGAAGACGAATTAGAGGGCTATGAGGATGTTGCTCGTTATAAATTCATGAATGGAATTTTATCTAGCGAATCTAACAGGATTAAGCCTGATTATGAACGAAATTTAGATGAGATTTTATCTGAAATTGTTGGAAAATTGAACTCAGATTTGAATGAAGTTGAGAATTTAGATAACCCATTAGAGGCTATCAGTAAAATTGCTTATGCTTTCCTGCCTCTTGTGGAAAAGAGAAATCCTACACAAGGAGAAGCAGATGATTTGATGAGAGGAGAGTTCTCTGAAAGATATGGAGTCAGATTCAAGAATGTAAAAGGAGCAAATCCTGAAGAATATAAAGACCGATTCTTATCCCTGCAAGCAAGAAGCATGGTCTTTGAATACCTTAAAGAGAATAAGGACAAGGAAGGTAAGGTTATAGGATATAGTATAGATAAGGATAAACTTGGAGAATTAATAAAAGAGAATCCTCAAATCGGTTCCTTATTGTATCTAGCAAAAAAACCGCAGGAAAGAGAACAGGCAGCTAATAGACAGGCTGCTTGATTCTTAAAGAGAGAAAATGACAAAGAAAATTTACGTTGTGGACGATAATGATGATGTAAGAAACTTTGCTATTAATGCTTATAAATCAAGGAATTATGAAACTAAAGGATTTTGTGATGCAGGTTCTTTATTAGAAGCAATAGCTAGCGGTGAAAAACCAGACTTAATATTAATGGACACTGACATGCCTGGAATAAAAGGTTATGATGCATGTAAAAGAATAAAAAATAGCGAGGACACTAGAGCTATTAAAATTATTGGGTCAAGTGGTAATGTAAGTGACGGTTATGAGAACAAATGGACTGAAGCTGGAGCTGATCATTTTACTAATAAACCTTTTAACATAATTGATCTATTAAATAAAACTAAAGAGCTTTTGGGAGAATGAAATGCGACGTAAAAAAGATAAATCTGAAAAAATAGACGTTATAAATATGAAGTTATCTCATGGAAAGGCACACGATTTCAATACTCGTGATATAGATAATTATCGTGATGAGATAGAGTTGATAGACGGTGCGTATGATAAAATAGTAAGCCTTATACAAATGAATAATGCTATCCTGCTAGAAGAAAAACTTGCTGCATCTCCATTTGGTGGTGCTTGTGGTATGTACCTAACATATAGCATCGATGGGCTACCAATTGAGATAGAGTATGTCGCTGTCCCTCAAACATATTTAAATCTTGAAATTATCATCCCAAATAAAGTTGAAGAATCTCATAAACTATTGGAAAAAATACGCAATATTGATGACAGATTTTCAGTTACTAAATCATACCGATGGATAAAGCATGATGTCTTACCAGCAAGATTTATCTAAATAATTACAGATTTAATATTCTAATTTGAGATTATTAAAGCAATAGGGGAAAATTTATATATTACTTAGTATTACTTAGTTATACTATGGAAGCGATCAGCTTGAAATTGGAAAACTCATTTCTGCATGATATAGAAAAAGTTATGAGAAAACACAGATATACCACTAAAACAGAATTCATTAGAGAAGCTATTAGAGATAAAATAGATGATTTGGAGACAAAAGCGGCCCTGAAAAGGTTGGAAAAGGTTTATGGTGCTTCTAAGAGAAAAACAACAGATGAGGATTTACACAAAGCTAGAGAGGAAGTTGTTAAAGAAATGGCTGAAGAATTTGGTATTAAATTAGACTAAGTCTTCAGGAGTTTTAGTTTCTACTATATCCTTTAATCTCTGGAAATCAGAGTCTCTTGAAACTAATGTTGCTTCATGATCTCTTGCAAGAATTGCATGGATGGCATCTCCCAGAGGGATATTTCTTTGTTTTGCTAATTTTCTCCCTTCTAAAAACTGTTCCTTTGTTTTATGGATTCTTTTAAGATTATTTGGTTTAGCAGCACTCAATATTTTATTAATTTCATTCTCTAAGTAACCAAGTTTTTTCAGCTCTCTTATTGTGAAATCTGAGTAAAGGATTATTTTATTTTCCTTAATTATTTTTTGTAATAATCTCTTAACAATTTCTCCATTATAGCCTCTTTTTTCTGCAAAATCTAACCAAGTTTGTGTATCTAAATAATAATTTTCAGCCATTTCAAAATTATGATTACTCGAATCTCTTAACTTGCTTCTTCATTTCACTTACAAAGTCTTCTGTTTTTCCTCTTAGATCATCTATTTGCTTTCCATGCATTGCTTTTACATTTCCGTGAGTTATGTTATGAGCAACCATGTACATCTCTTTGAAATAAGCTGGATACTTTGCTGATAGTTTTGGCAGGACTTTTTTCAGCATATCATAAACATGTTCAGGAGACGGAGGAGAATGACCAGCTGCCATTAAAGCTGCATGAGCTGAGTCTACCATTGCCCAATACAATCCCTCAACAGCACCTAAAATTGCATACCTTGATCTTGACAGATGCATTGGCGCTCTTTGTAGTGCTATGTAAATCGCTTCTGGAGTTGGCCTAATTTTTCCTCTTCTCAATAAAACTTTTAATGGAGAGAATAATCCTCCATAATCAACTAAAGGCTCTCCGTATCTCAAAACATTTATTGCAACTGGGTCTCCTTCTTTAATCTCCTTCCAGAAAGTTGACAATGTAACTGTGTTGATGTGCAAATCTTTCTTGTAATTTTGTTGTGATATTAATCTTGCTAATTCCTCCCGATACCAAGCAATTAATTCTTCATCCCAAAGAACAGTGCAGTCATCCACAATGATTATAATATCAATATCTGATTTCTTGGTTGCGGTCTGCTTTGCTGCAGATCCAAACAAGGCTATAGACTTAATCACATTCTGGAATTTTTTATAAGCCTTTATCGCAAAATCATAAGCAATATCGTTATCAGTTTCCAGTGTTTGCTTTCTTGCTTCTTTTACTTCTTGTTTTTTTGACGGCAAATGATTTCACCTCTTCTCTTTTCTAAAATACAGATGCTATATTAAAGTTTGGTTTGATTTCATTTTCAATTTTATTTAATATTGACTTTCTTCTCCTGATGCTGCAAATCTCCCCCTTTCAGGTGTTCCTGCTCCACCTCCAAGTTCTCTAGGAAGCTGGGCAAATCCTGGAGCTCCATAAAGATCAAAATATTTCTGCGGCATAATCTCTCCAACTCCAGCCATGTAATGTCCATGAGTATCCCAGATATCTTCCCAAGTTGGACCCAAATCTTCGCTGTATAATGGGCTTTCTAAATGCGACAGTGCATACAAATGAGGGACTTCCTTAAAGTTAGCAACAAATTCTCCAGCTTCGACAATGGCTTTCATCTTTTCTTTTTGTTCTTCTGATAAGCTTTTCTCAATTTCCCTCATCTGTTCTTTTATATTTACAGTGCCTTCGCCTGGAGGTAAATGCGAATCTTCAAAACCAAAATTGTCAGTAAGATGAATATGAGTAACATGTTTCCCAATTTTCTCAGCTTCTTTTTTAATGTCTTCGTCGCTGTATCCATATTTCTTTAGCATGTAGATGTGGCCAACATCCCATGTAACCCCAATTATCTTGTTGGCAATTTCTTTCGCCTTTTTTTCACCAACCTTTTTTTTAAGTTCTTCAGCAAAATTTTTCTTTGCCAATTCTACTGTCTCTTTCAAGGATTCTGCTCTTGACAGTGCAAATTCAGGATAAACATTTTCAATAGAAACTATTGGCGCTTTTTCTCCATATTTTTTATAAGCATATAAAGCAGCTTCTGTAATTGAGCTAGAAACTTTTTCCTTAGCAAAATCATCTACTGGAACCCAAGTCTTAGGAGGGGATAATTTTTCTACTGCCCTTGCGATGATTTCAGATTGATTATAAGTTGTATCTTTATACATCTTTATCAGTCTATTTCTCTCATTCATGAGATCCTCATATTCACTTTTACTCTTTATTTTTTCTGATCTTTCCTCGTTTTTATTTAGCTCATCAATTATCTTCTTGATTCTCTTTTCATCTTCACCCATCTTATCTATCACTTGCTTGAATTGTTGCTCATGCTGCCTCTTTTGAATTTCGCTTTCATCAGTTTTGAATTTTTTATATCTGCTGTACATATCTTCTGTTAAAGAGCGAATATGAGTATATGTTTCTTCCCGATAATTGTCCACTTTTTCCTCTTCAGCACTTAATGCAGAGAGCTCTCTTTTTTCATTTTCAGTAAGCAGTTTTTTTCCTTCAGCGCTTTTTAGCAGCTCAAGTTTTTGCCTGTGCAGCGCATCAAATCTATCTTGTACTTCATTCATGTCTTTCTTCCACTGCATAATCCTCAATTTTTCTTCGTCCCAGGAAGTCCTGTTCAGATTATCCATAGAGTATTCAGGAGTCCATGCAACCTTCCTTCCAGAGATATAATCTTTTTCTTTATACCTTACTGACTGCATCTGACCTGTATCCTGATTTACTATAACCATTTCGGATCTTTGATCTTGCAGCTTTTTTTGTTCTTCTTTTATTTCTCCTCCTTCATACAATCCCTCTTTCTGCCATTTTTGTGCTGGAAATCCTCCTGCATGAACAGTAATTGGAATATTTCCATTGATGTCCATGTGATGTGCTCTGTCAATCGCAGACTTCAGCTTCTCGACGGATTCTTTCCTTTCGTATTCATTCCAGCCCTGCTGAGTAAATCCTGCCAAGTCTAAATCTTGTATAGGTGCATGCAAGGTTGCTTCTGATCCAGTTAGCTTGTTTAATCTTCGAATTTCATTAAAATGCTCCAGTGGAACTTGATCAAGCAGCCTTTGATTCATTGCTCCAATTTCAACAGCTTTTAGTCCCTGATTCAGCCTAGAAGTTAACTCGCCAATTTGGTTTGGAGTTTGCGGAGATGCAGTTGCTCCAATTTTTCCAGCATGAAGCTTATCAGCAGTGAAATAATATTTAGAATCCATTGATCCTGAGTATTCTTTTTTAAAAATATCAGCCATGGTAAACCTCAATTTCTCTTCTTCCTCTTTTTGCTTGCTTTAAATCAGGGGTAAGCCCTGTAAGATCTTCCTTTATCATCCCTTCTCTTACATTATACTGCTGCATATTTAAATTATCCCTTGCTTCAATATAATCCCTTCTTTCTCCTGCTCTCTGCTGTATTGCATGCTTTGATTCCGCTGTCGTCGTAAAACCAGACCTCGTTGTCAATCCTGCCGTCTCTAATTCTCTATTGAAATCTGCTTTCGTCCTAGTGTAATCTGATTTTATATTTGAGCCATAGCCATTTCCATAACTTGCTTCTCTTCTTGTTTCCTCTGTTTGCGGTAAATTTGGAATCTCGGCTCTTCTTCCAGATGCTCTTGATTGGTAATTCTCAACCCTCTCTGTTTGAACTGCTTGCATTCGTGGAACACTCATCGCGATCTGCTCCAATGAAGGAATCTTTACTTTTTCCTCTTCGCTATCATCTTTTTTCTCTTCTTGCTTTTTTAATTTCTCTATCAGCTCATTTATTTCTTTTTTCAGCTTTTTATCTTCAGATTTTTTTAATTCTTTTTCCAAATAATCCAGCTTGTTTTTCTCTTTTTTCAGCTGCTCAAGAATTTTTTTAATGCCCATGCTAATTAAGCAAAGTGAATAGGTTTATTTAAAATTATCTGAAAAATAAAAAAACGTCTTATTCTGTGAACATGCCATGAGATTTTTTGTAAACCAGATATATTACATACGATCTTTCTGCTGCATTTCTTTTAGCTAATCCTCTCACTGCATCCACCACTTTTCCAGCATCTGGTTTTGGCTTAAATATTCCCTTCAAAGGCCCTGTTATCTCCTTAAACCCTTTAGATAAAGAAGCAACCATACTATCTCCTTCAGGCTTTAGTTTCTTGGTGATCTCTTTAATCTCTTTCTTATATTTTTCTATCGCTCTCTTGTCAGATACACTATTAATTAATTCTTCAAGCTGCTTAATCCTTTCTTCTGGATTCTCGCTCCCTTTTTCTTCCTGTTCCATGTATTTGCTGATTTCATCCTGCATCGATTCCAATGATTCTTTTGTCATGCTCTCAATCAGCTCCAATCCCTGATATAACTCCTCCTGCTCCACTGCATTTACCTCATCTTCGTCTAGGGCAAACCCCCTGAATTTCATATTCACTCTTCCGCCTTGAGCATAATGGGTTCCAGATTCACTTCTCGTTATTGTATGTGGAATAGTCCTGTAAGTCATGGTGATTTCAACACAGGAATAAATTTTTTTAGGTAATTTAACATCCGCAAGCTTATTTTTCGTATATATTGTTGTAGCAATCAGCTCAGCAGGCCTTACTTGCTTCTTCCCGAACAGGCTTACCTGCAGCTGCATATTATTGAAAATGGAAACTAAATCAGCAGTTCTATAATCTGATGATGTTAATTGCTGTGCAGCTTTTAAATAAGGCCTTGCCCACTGAGAATAAAGCTTCATTGCATTCACCTGCGATTTCAAATATGCTCTTTCAATTTTGTATCTTCTAGTTAATTCTGATTCGGATAATTTTTCCCATGCAAGATATTCTTGGATTCTTGGAGCAAGTATTCTTTTCACTCTTTCATTAAGATCCATGCCCTCTTTCCTACCATTTCCCATAACATCCTCTACAGAGTTTGCAGCCATGAAAGCATCTCTTAAAGTAACAAACTGCAGTTGCTGAGTCAGCATATTTATGCTCCCCCTTCCTCGCTGCATATCAACCCTGTCCATCCAAATCTGCTTCAAAGACAAGCGAGCAGCATTCTTCTCAAATTCATTCATATCGGATTTCAACTTCTTATACAAATCCAGCCTTTGATCAAATTCTTTCAAATCATAAAGAATGTTTATTACTGATCTCACAACGGAATTTATTGTAGTTAGCATCTTCATAGCCCTGTCCTGCATTATCGAAGCTCTCGTTCCCAAGTCCCCAAAGAATCCTGAGCCTACAGCGCCTTGAAACTCGTCAAGTGTTTTTTTTACCTCTAAACCTGTCCCCCAGTAATTATCCCTCATGAAGTCAACGACCCAGAAATAAACAGGCTCTAAACCTTCAGAAAAAGAATCGTAAATCAAAGTGTAGCCTGATTCATTATCGACGAATTTCTCCATATCCTGTAGATTAGAGAGAGCACTTGTATCTTTGCCTATTGCATAACCCATCATTGTCGGGCCCTGCTCTATTCTATCTTTCATTTCAGAAGGCATAGTATTTCTTAATGCTACTATAATTTTCTTATCTCTTTCCTCACTAGGAAGGTTCTTGTATTTCTTGCTGTAAAATCTTATCAAAGCTCTTTTTACAGTAGACTCTCCGAATTGTCTTTCTTCAAGTTTCTGTAATTCTTTTTGCCTCTGTTTCTCCCCAGTATCTTCAGCATCCTCTGGCATAAATATAAAAATGCGTGTTCATATAAAAACTTTTTTATATAAGTAATATCTTAGAATAAGCATGGGAATTTTTAGAAAGCTGTTTTCTAGGAAAAAAAGAGACGAAGATGAAGCAGAAGAAGGTTATGAATCCGATATTGAGCCACTAAGAACAGAAGTCCCACCATGGAGCCGGGGTTATGAGGAGAATTTTTCTCGACGTCAAGCACAACCATTTCAACAAGAGTGGCAGCCACCTCAGCAACAGCAACAGCAACAGTCATCAGGAGTTAATGAAATAATTCTTGCTAAACTCGATGTGATTAATGCAAAGCTAGATAGCTTAAATCAAAGGTTGGCCAATTTAGAGAGATACGCAGCAGAAGAAGAAAAAAGCAAGCCAAGATGGTAAAGAAACTATTTGTTATTTCTCTTTTTATAATCCTAATAGATAGAATACTTAAAATTTATTTTCTTAATAACGAATTCTTTATTTTCAAAACAAGCTTGAATACAGGAGCTGCATTTAGTTTGCTTCAAGGCTGGAATAATTTTTTAGTTTTATTTAGCATCGCCGTTGTGGTCTTTATCTTTTATCATAAAAAAAATAAGAGATTGGAAACAGGAATGGGGTTTTTATTGGGAGGAACTTTAAGCAATTTAATAGACAGAATTTTCTATCAAGGGGTTATAGATTATATCCATATTGATTTTTTGAATAATGTCTTTAATTTGGCAGATGTAGCTAATATTATCGGCGCCGGGATTCTTGCCTATCACTTTTGGAAAGGATAATTTTAAAAATCCAGTGTTCATAAGATAGCATATGATAGAAGAGCATGTAAATCAAGAAGATGAAGAATTAATACTCAGGTTTAGAGACCCTGATGAAAAGAAAAGATTTAAGGCAGCTTTATATAATGCGGTTAATGATCGTCGGTGGTGCTATCAGCATAGGATAGATTATGTTTATCCAGATATTAAAGAAGCCGCAAAATGTCTTTATAATGAATTGTCCCCCGAATATAGCAGACAGCAAGAATAGGGTTAATTTTTCCTAACGAATTCTTTTTCATGCAAAGGTTTCTCTTTAGTTACAACAGTTTTTTCAATCACTGCTTTCTCAGGACCTTTTTGACAAAGCTCAATCATCTTTTTTATCTTTTCTTTCTCGCCTTCAAAAACTGCCTCTACTTTTCCCTCTTCTGTGTTTTTCACATATCCCTTTAATCCTAATTTCAAAGCGTGTTCGTAAATGAATTTTCTGAAGAATATGCCTTGTACTATTCCTGAGATTATTATTTTATTTCTTTCTAGCATAAACATTTATCCAAGTAAAATCCTCTCCATCCTGCGTAAACAAATTTAAGATTTCAAACCCATTCTTGTTTAAAAGTTCTTCTAGCTCTTCCTGATAGAAAAATGCAATATTGATTTTGCTGTTTCCAAGTTTTTCATATTCTATCTCTGTTTCACCAACGCCTTGCCTTGCTGAGATAAAGATGACTGCATCATTCTTAAGAACCTCATAAAGCGATGATAAAAATTTCTGCACATCATTTTTATCTATGAAAGAAATAGCATCTAAAATCCATGCAGCATCAAATGATTCTTTTGGAAAATCTAATGATTGCATATTCATTACTTTAAAGCTGCCATCCGCAACCCTTTTCTTCGCTTCTATAATCATGTTTTCGCTTGCATCTATTCCAATAGCTTGGAATCCATAATCCATAAAGTACTGCACATCTTTTCCCGAGCCGCATCCAATGTCGATGATTCTTGCATTTTTTGGAAGCAAAGAAATAAACCTGTTGAGCTCGTACTGTAATATATTTGAAAATGTAAGATCTGCATATTGCTCGGCATATCTGTCAAATAGGGCTACTGTTTGAGCATTCATTATCACGAGCCTTACTAGATGATTTTATATAGTTTGTTGTGGCAATAGATACAGTTAAGAAATCTTGTTTCTAAGCAAATACGATGGGGTTAAAAAATAAGATAAAGCATCACTTTCATGAAGTCTTAAGGACAAAAACTTCTGATCACGAAATCGCATTGGGCTTTGCAGTTGGAACATTCCTGGAAATATTTTTTCTGCTCCCGGGGTTAGGACTTATAATTTCGTTTCTTGTTATTTTATTATATTCAAGACTTAGTAAGTATGCCATTTTTTTAGCTTTAATCTTCTGGAATGTCCTCTTTATCGCCCCAATATATGTTCTAAGCTACCATGTAGGCAACTTCATTTCTGAAATATTTCCCGCTGTTGATTTTAATATTAATATTCCCTTCTATAATAATGCCATTTCCCTAGGCAAAAGATTCCTTGTCGGACACTTCTTAGTAAGTTTTGTTTTCTCAATTTTTATTTATTTCATAGCCAGATGGGTTATCAAGACTTATAGACAGCGTTTGGATTTCAAACAATAATTAGTTTTTTAATCTTCTTTCCTTAGGAACAAAGTTTAATATTTTTCCATCCTTATATTTTCCAGTGCCGTAGAAATCATTATTGTTTTTTATCAAAACAAAACCTTCAAATTCTTTTTCGGTTTCTATATCTCTTCCGTGCATCCAGTCTTTAAGCTGATTTTCATCAATTTTAAGAATACTTTTTTTTGAATACGGTCCTATTAATTGTGAACCTTCTATAGAGAGCCTTAATTCATTTTCAATGTTTGCAAAATATAAACCAAGAGAATTTACTCTTATTTTTGAGAAATCAATATCTAAATTCTTGTTGAAAAGAAATACTTTTTTATCCTGATTTATGAAGAAATTATAATCTAGTTTTCCTGTAAAGCTGAATTGCTCTTGCAAACTTTTTAATAGTGATTTTTTTTCTCTATTTGAAATTTTTTTCAGCATAAAATCTTAAATAAGAACAAGTTTAAAAATTATATCTTTCTTATATATTACTTATTAAGCTAAATCAAAATGAGCAACAGAACCAAAAAATTAATGCAAGCTTACGAGGAAAGGAGTTCCAGGTTAAATGAAAAAGAAAAAGGGTTTACGAAAAAAATAAAAGATGTTAATAAAATTTAAAGAAGTTATCGGGAAAGTAGGAATTAGTGATAAATATTAGTAATATTTCAAAAAGATTCTTTTCTCGTTAAATTTCTAACTCTTTCAAAATCTGAATCAAAAGAGAATAAATATTTAATATTATAATCTTCAGATAAAACCATCATAGAACAGTCAGTAATAGAAAATGTTTTGTACTTTTCAAATAATTCTCTAATCCTCATAGACATGTTTTCATCAATATAGATTATATCTATCCTATCTGTTCTTGTTAAATAATCGTAAATTTCCAGAGCTATGTCAAAATGTTTTTTCCTTAATAAGAAATTAACAGACTCTAGCAACACATAATTTGTTATGTAAATCTTTTTAATATCAGAATTTGAAAATGCTTCTAGAATGGAACCTGCTTTCTTATTCTCAGATCCTTCTATCTTAGAAGCAATCCATATCCCAGAATCAACTATGGCCTCTTTAATCATAATGTACTATCAATTTCCTTTAACCAATTAGTTCCTAGTTTAATTTTCTTGCCACTTAAAAGTTTCTCGGTCATATACTTAGTATTATCCTGTTTTTGTTTTCTGCTTTGAAGGTATTCCCTAATAAAATCTCTTTTTCTTTCTACACTAAACTCTACAGCTTTGAACAATAGATCTCTATTATTTACGCTGATATCTCTTCTCAAAAAATCATTCTTTAGGCTATTTATTAGCAACATTCCTTTCTTAGGCAGTTTTATCGAAATATCCATTTTAACCACTTTTCTACAAGTAGAATATTCTACTTTATAAATCTTCCGATATCAGGGTTTATCTAAGACGTAATTGCTGCAAGAATATCTTGTTTTATAAGGTCTGGATAATCCTCGATTATTTCTTTGAATGCACGGTCATCACTAAGCAAATTTAATACTACCTATACCGGAATCCTTGTTCCTTTTATTATAGGTTTGCCCATCATAATTTTAGGATCTATGGTAATTCTTCCATTTTGTTTCATTTTTTGCTTCATCTCGAATATAGTTTAAGAAAATTAAATTTAAATAATCTCCCGTTATTTTTTTTGGAAATTTAATAATTTATCTTTTCAAGCAATCCTTTCATCAAGTTGGATTCCTCGTTCTTTTCTCATTTTTTCCTGTATTTTCTTTGCTTCCTTTTCAAGATCAACGCCCAATTTCTTTAAGGATTCATTATGCGCTTGAATTAACTGCTCAACTATGTTCACGATTTTTAACATCTCCTCCCTTTCTTTAGCTAATGTTGCAATTGATCCTTTATGAAACCCAATCTGCTCATCCTTGTTCATTTGTTCTGCCATTTTATCTAAGTATTACTCTCCAGTTTTTTACTTTCAATTTCTAAAATTCGTTCTAACCCAGTTTTAGCTTCACTTGAATAGGGATTTATCCTTAATGCCATCTTATAGCAGGCAGCTGCTGATCCGTAAAAGGCAGAATCTAAACATTTCTTACCTAGATTGCAGTAATATTTATCATCAAATATAGTTTCAGTTTTCATGACAATAATAAAGACAACACACTTTATAAATCTTTCTATATACACCACTATAAAGTAATTAAATAATAAACTAGAAGAGTTTTATAACTATCTATCCTTCTATTTTCAATGAAAATCTTCTTCCCTTATGATAAAATTAGAGAAATACAGGATGATTTCATTAAAGACATACTTAAAGCTATTGAACAGAAAAAACATTTGATTGCGCATGCGCCAACGGGTATCGGGAAAACAGCGGGAGTATTAAGCTCCATTGTTCCTTATATTCTTGAAAAAGATTTAACTTTATTCTTCTTGACTTCGAGGCATACGCAGCATAGGATTGCTATTGAAACTTTAAAAGAAATTAAAAGAAAACATGGTATCAATATAAACGTAGTTGATTTAATTGGCAAGAGGAATATGTGCAGCCAGTTTGGCGTCGATTCAATGGGCAGCCAGTTTTATGAGTTCTGCAGGGTGCTTGTTGAAAATAAGGAGTGTGAGTTTTATGAAAATACTTACAGCAATATCGGTTATAGTTTTGAAACAAGAAAATTCTTAGGAGAAAACAAAGAGATATTTCATGTTGAAGAATTCTTGGACTTGGCCAGAAAAACCAAATTGTGCCCCTATGAATTAGCAATATTGAAGGCTAAAAAAGCCAGCGTTGTTATAGCTGATTATAGTTACATATTTAATCCAAATATTAGGGAAGCCTTTTTCATGAAGAGCAATAAGTTTCTAGAGAAAAGCATTATTGTAGTTGATGAGGCCCACAATCTTCCAGCTAGATTAAGGGATATGATGAGCTCAAGTTTAAGCACCTATATTATTGAGCAGGCATTGAAAGAAGCCAGGCAGTATGGAGACGCATTCAGTATACTGCAAAAGATTAAAGATAAATTTGACAGAATATGCAAAATAGAAAATGAAAAGCTGGTAGAAAGATTAGTAAAAAAAGAAGAATTTATTTTTCCCGACTTTTCTGAATTCATTTCTGTTCTGGATGCTGTTTCTGATGATATTTTAGAAGAAAAGAAAAGAAGCTTCGTCGGAGGCGTTTCTGAATTTTTAAAAATATGGAATGGAGACGATTACGGCTATGTAAGGTATCTCGAAAAGGAAAGTTATAAAGATAATGATAATTTTAAGCTGCACTATAAATGCCTCGATCCTAGCTTTCTTACAAAAAATATTATTGATAACAGCCTGCTTATCTTAATGTCTGGAACTTTGACGCCTCTTGAAATGTACAGGGATCTACTCGGCTTTAAGAATGTGGAATTGAAGGAATATGAAAACCCATTTCCAGCTGAAAACAGATTAAACTTAATAGTTTCAGAGACAACCACGAAGTATACAAAGAGAAGCGAAATCATGTTCAAAACAATTGCGAGAAAATGCAGCGAGTTCTGCAATTTAATTCCTGGAAACTTACTTCTATTATTTCCCAGTTATGAGATCATGAAAATCGTTAGCGAGAATTTTAATGTAAATGGGAAGAGTGTTTTTATGGAAAAGCAAGGCATGATCAAGGAGGAGAAAGAAGAAATGCTGAGGAAGTTTAAAGATTATAAGAAAAGCGGGGCTGTGCTTCTAGGCGTCGCTGGAGCAAATTTTTCAGAAGGCATTGATCTTCCTGGAGACGAATTGAGAGCAGTTATCATTGTCGGCTTGCCTTTATCAAAGCCAGATTTGGAAACAAGAAGCTTAATAACTTATTACGACGAGAGATTCGGAAAAGGATGGGACTACGGCTATATTTTTCCTGCGATGATCAAAGTTGTGCAAGGAGCTGGGAGATGCATCAGAAGTGAAACAGATAAAGGAATAATTATATTCTTGGATGAAAGATACAGCATGAGCAATTATTTCAGATGCTTTCCTAAAGATTACAATGT
>CAYJRS010000003.1:34135-35789 GCA_964372845.1 Candidatus Woesearchaeota archaeon
TTTATTCTTCTTCATCGTTTTCATCTTCATAATCAATATCTTTCTTCCTAGCTGCTTTCTTCATTTTCTTGCTAGTTTTCTTCATTTTCCTTTCATCAGCCCTCTTTACAGTTTTCTCTTCTTTTTTCATTTCATGCTGCATTGTAGTTTCTGTTTTCATTTTCATGTCTTCAAAGATTTTATTAAGGTGATCCAACTTGATTTCAGACTCCATGTTTTCCACAGCATACCTAAATACCCTGTCTAGCCTCTGCAGCAATCTTCTTGGATTTCTGGAAGATAAGTGCCAGATCTTTTTTATGACCTCGTCGCTGACTAATGCAGTATTCCCAATCCTGTTTCTCACAAATGCAACTGCCTGATCATCTGTTAATTCTTTAATTTTAAACAAACCATCCTGGCCAATTCTCTCTTTTATGCTTTCGTGCAGGTTTGTATTTGTATAATCTGTTCCAGTAAACACAACTGATTTTATATTACCCTGGTCAAAAAAATACTTAATGCGCTCAGTGTTCACAGAGGAAAGTTGCTGCGCCTCATCAAGCAGAACAATCATCTCTTTGGGCATCATCCCGAACATCTTTCCCCAGAATCCATATCTTCCCTTTAACAGCTCTTCAATATTCAATTCAGTGTCTATCCTGTTGCAGGAAAAATAAATCACCTTTCCTCTCCCGCGGAATTTATCGATTAAATTTTTCAACATAGTAGTTTTACCTGTACCTAATTTGCCCTCGATAAACGACATTGTTCCAGTAGGAATCTTGTAATATAAATCTTCCAAAATTTGATCCTGTCCAAATACTTTATTGTCAAAAGGTGCTGGCTTTATTGTAAAAGGATTTGTGTAAAATCCAAGTTTTCTCCACCACATCTCTTGCTCTTCTTCCATTTCCATTTTTAAACCCCGCCTTTTTCTAGACCTCTTGCTTTTTCTCTATATTCTTCTGCTTTTTCATACAGTTCAGAAGCAGTCTCCTCATCTCCATCCTCGTGAAATTCCTGTGCCTCTCTATGCAAGTCCTCTGCTTTCCTATAGAATCTTTCAGGATTTCCTTTTCTTCTGGAAACAACAACAATTAAGATTATAACTACTAAAATTACACCAGCGCCTAAAATATATCTTAAATTCTGCCTTAAAGCACTTGATAAAACGGTTATATCAGGAAGAGATTTAGATTTGCCAGAATCAGATTTAGATTCAGCTTTTATTTTCTTGGCTCCAATTCTTCTAGCTTCAAGCGATACTGTCTTGCCGGCTGAAGAAACAGAAACAAAAGTTAGTGAGAAATCAATTTCAGTGTCATCATCGATATCAATATCTGCTTTTTTATCTTTACTAACTGCAGTAGCATAGTTCACAGGCAGAAAAGTCAGCTTGGCTTCATTTTCTGAAACAGAATCTGCTCTAATTCTATATTCCACGCTATTGAACTGCAAGGTTTTTTCCTCGCCTTCATTAATAGAAAACTTGATTATATCTAGCTTATCAAGGTCAACATTTGCTGATAAAACAGCAGGTATTAAAATTAATAATAACAATAAGGCTATCTTCACCAATTTCATATAAGAAGGGTAAAGAGGTTTATATTTAAGCATTATTATGCTGTAATGCAGATAAAATAGTAAATAGGTGTAATTGAAATGAAGTGGT
>CAYJRS010000004.1:0-14241 GCA_964372845.1 Candidatus Woesearchaeota archaeon
TGACTAAATCTTACGACATACCATTGATAATGGACGAAGTCCAATCAGGAATGGGTAGGACCGGAAAATGGTGGGCGCATCAGCATTATAATATTAGTCCAGATGTAATGAGCTCAGCAAAAGCATTGCAAGTTGGAGCAGCAATAACAAGCAAGAAATTTTCAGTAGAATCTGGAAGCATCTCATCAACTTGGGGAGGAGGTCACACTTTAGACATGGCCGTTGGATTAAAAACAATCCAGATAATAAAAAGAGATAACCTTCTGAAAAATATTACCCTGATGGGAAACCACCTAAAACAGCATCTTTATGATCTAAAGAATGAAAACATTATAAATATCAGGGGAAAGGGATTAATGTTAGCATTTGATCTGCCTAATAAAGGAGTAAGGAATAATTTAATAATAGAATGTCTGAAAAATGGTTTGGTGTTGCTGGGATGCGGGGACAAGGGGATCAGGTTGATTCCCCCCTATATAATCTCTGAAAAAGAAGTAAGTCAAGCAATTGAAATTCTAGAGCCGGCAATAAAGAGAGTAGCAAAACCAAGATTTAGGCACACAGGAAAAATCTGCAGTTATCTAGCATGCGGAGAAAGCCATACTTAAATGAAAATCGTAGTTGCTTTAGGCGGAAACGCAATAATAAACAAAGGAGAAAAACAGACTTATAAAAATTTAATCAATAATATTAGAAAGACTTGCAAGAATCTGGCACCAATTGTAAAAAAACATAAAGCAGTAATTTCATTTGGTAACGGGCCTGAAATCGGATACCTTGCATTGCAAAACGAACTATCAAAATCAAAAATACCACCAATGCCGCTAGATATTTTAGGGGCGGAATCTCAAGGATTAATTGGCTATCCATTAGAAGAGCAGTTAGTCAATGCATTACGTGATCATAAAAAAGATGTGGCAACAATTCTAACTCAGGTTTTAGTAAATAAAAATGATCCTGCTTTCAGAAACCCAACAAAATTCATAGGACCTTTCTATACAAAATCACAAGCTAGCAAATTAAAAAATAAATATGAAATAAAAAAAGATGCAGATAGAGGCTATCGTCGCGTTGTTCCATCTCCAAAGCCAATTAAAATTTTAGAAGCAAAAACAATTCAAAAATTGCTAAAAAATACAATAGTAATTGCAGCAGGCGGAGGAGGAATTCCTGTAATAGAAGAAAATGGATTATTAAAAGGTGTTGAAGCTGTTATAGACAAGGATCTAGCTTCAGCTTGTTTAGCAAGCTCAATTAATGCTTCAATATTAATTATGGTCACTTCAGTTCCTTATGCATACCTAAATTTTGGAACTAATAAACAAAAGCCAATTAAGAAAATGACTTTGGACAAAATAAGAAGTTATTACATGCAAGGACATTTTCAAGCAGGTAGCATGGGACCAAAGATAGAAGCAGCAATTAATTTTCTAGAAAAAAAAGGAAAGAAAGCAATCATCTGCTCTCCTGAAAATATAATGAAAGCTTTAAATAATAAAGCCGGTACTATAATAACAAAGAGGTGAATGATGGAAAAAAAGCGCGTTCTGATTATGGGAGCAGCTGGAAGAGATTACCATGTTTTCCTGCAGTATTTCAAAGACAACCCATACTATGAAGTTGTAGCTTTCACTCAGAACCAAATCCCAGGAATTGAAAATCGCAGTTTTCCAAAAAAACTAGCGGGAAGATTATATAAAAAAGAGATTCCATTCTATCCAGAATCAAAATTAACTTATCTAATAAAAAAATTAAAAGTTGATAAAGTTGTTTTTGCTTATTCAGATGTTTCTCACGAATATGTAATGCATAAAGCATCAGAGTGTATTGCAGCAGGAGCAGATTTCTATTTATTTGGACCGAGCTCCACGATGATTACAAATAATATCCCGGTTATTGCAGTCTGCGCAGTTAGAACCGGCTCAGGAAAATCGCAGACATCAAGGAAGATAGGTATAATTTTAAAAGAAAGAGGTTACAAAGTTGCAGCAATAAGGCACCCAATGCCATATGGTGATTTAATCAAACAAGAGGTGCAGAGATTTTCTTCTTATGAAGATTTGAAGAAAGCAGATGTTACAATTGAAGAAAGAGAAGAGTATGAGCCGTGGATAAGATTAGAAATCCCAGTCTATGCAGGTGTTGACTATAAAAAGATAATAGAAAAAGTTGAAAAGGAGGCAGATGTAATAATTTTTGACGGAGGAAACAACGATCTGCCCTTCTACAAGCCAGATTTGCATATCGTTGTAGTAGATCCACATAGGGCAGGACATGAATTAAGATATCATCCAGGTGAATCTAATTTTAGGATGGCGGATGTAATTCTTATAAATAAAATAGACTCCGCAAAAAAAAGCGATATTGAAATTGTGAAGAATAATATCCAACAATATAACCCCAAAGCAGAAGTAGTTATGGCTAAATCTGAAATTTTTGTAGATAATCAAAAAGTTATAAAGAACAAAAGAGTGTTAGTAGTTGAGGATGGTCCAACATTAACGCATGGAGAGATGCAGTATGGAGCTGGGACAGTAGCAGCCGAAAGATATGGAGCAAAGTCAATAATCGATGCTGAAAAGTATGCAGTAGGTTCAATAAAAGAAGTTTATAAAAAATATCCAAGATTAAAAAAAATTCTTCCGGCAATGGGTTACAGCCACAAACAAATGAAAGATCTAGAAAATACAATTAATAGAGCTAAATGTGACTTGGTAATTGATGGGAGTCCATTTGATGTATCAAAATTATTAAAGATTAAAAAACCAATCGTAAATATTACTTATGAATTAGATGAAAAAGCATCAAAACAATTAGAAAAGATAGTGATGAAAACTTTAAAAAGATTAAAAATTAAGCCTAATTAATATAACTATCTAAACTTTTACTATAAAACGAAAATTAACCGTAGAAAACTATATAAATGTTAACGTGTTACAGTTATAACATTATGACACGTAATATATCTGTAAAGTTAGATGATAAAACATTTGAAGAATTTAGTATTGCTTGTATAAAGAGGAGAACAAACAAAGCAGATGAAATACGTAGAATGATTAAGAACTTCATTAAGGAGAGCAAATGAAAACTAAAAATAAGCCTAATGGATGGTATACTGGAATCGTTCATATCTGGGATTTACCTCAAGATGAAGTTTATGTAGATTTAAAAAAAGAATTCAAATACAAATTATTATTTGGAGCTAAAGGAAAAAATCCTTGGAGCAACTTCACAAAGTTTCATAGAATCCATCAAGACATACTTTTAAGTTATAAATATAGACAGAGAGTTTCATTAAAAATAATCTGGAAACTATTAAAACTAGCAAACAAGAATGGCATAAAAATAACTAAAGAGGAGATAGAAAAGAATATTACTAAAATAGGAGGACATCAAAGGTTTATTGAAAATCCAAATCTTCCATTCAAATTTAATAGCCCAGAAGGAACTAAATTTATTGCAGCAATCTTACATGATGGAGGAGTAAGAACTAGAAATTCTCCCTTTTATTCAAATTATGTAATCTCAAAAAGAAAAGAAATATCAACTACAGCAAATAAAATATTTGGAAAAATAAAAGTAAGTTTTAAAACAAAATCTATTGAATTTCCGATTATTATAGGAATTATTTTAACACGGGGAATTGGGCTAAAAAGAGGAAATAAAGTAGTTAGTAATCCCAAAATTCCGGAATTTATATTTAATCTAGAAAATAAATCAATATCTTCTTATTTAAGGCAAGCATACGATGATGATGGTTTTGTTGTCAAAGGAAAAAGAAACAATCACAAAATGGTAGGGATTACCTGTAATACAGGACATATCTCGGATCCACCAAAACCAAACCTTCTTATAGATATCAAAAGATTATTAGATAAACTAGGTATCCCTACACAAAGAACAATTAAAAAAAGCAAATCAAAATTCAGCCAAAAGAAAAATTATCTTAGCCAAGAATGGAAACTCCTAATTACAGGGTTATACTCACTAAGTAAATTCCAAGAAGGAGTAGATTTTGGACTAGATTATAAAAATAAGAATCTAACATTCATAATAAAAAAATTAAGAAAAGACTCTAAGAAACCACAGAATCCAAATAATCTTTCAGAAAAATTAGCATTAGAAGTTTGTAGAAGGAAAAGAGTAGTCGATAAATATATCTTGGCTTCAGAAACAAACTTTTCTCCATTATGGAGCAGGGCATTGCTAAATAAATTAGTAAATAAAGGTTATCTGCAAAAATTAGAGAAAGCAAATTATAACGACTCTAATACCTTTATCTATAAAGGTGATAAAAATTAAGAAAGATTTACTATCAATTTCAGATTTAACTAAAAAAGAAATCTTACAGTTATTTCAACTAACCAAGGAACTTAAAAAACATAAATTTAATAATAAACTGAAAAATAAAAGTATTACATTAATATTTCAAAAACCTTCTACAAGAACAAGGGTTTCTTTTGAAGTCGGAATTAATCAATTAGGAGGGAAACCGATAGTTCTTAATTGGAATGAACTACAACTAGGAAGAGGAGAAACTGTAGAAGATACAGCAAAAGTTCTTGGGTTGTATGTAGATGCAATTGTTGCTAGAGTTTATGAACACGAAGATTTAGTTAAGATGACAAAATCTACAAATGTGCCTATAATTAACTCTTTAAGTAATTCAGAACATCCCTGCCAGATTTTGGGAGATTTATTTACAATTTATGAACATTTTAGGAGATTAAACAATCTAAAATTAGCTTATATTGGAGATGGAAATAATGTCTGCAATTCTCTATTATTAGGTTGTGCTATTCTTGGTTTAGATATTTCTGTTGCATCTCCCAAAGGATACGAACCAGATAAGAACGTAGTTAAGAAAGCAAGATCCCTATCTAAATCGAGAATTGTAATACTTAACAGCCCAGAAAAAGCCGTTAAAGAAGCAAATATTCTCTATACAGATGTTTGGGTTTCAATGCACCAAGAAAAAGAAAAGAGAAAAAGATTAAAAATTTTTAAAAAATATCAGATAAATAATTTTTTGTTAAAAAAAGCAAATAAAAATGTAATGGTGATGCACTGTTTACCTGCCCATCGTGGCATGGAGATCACAAGTGATGTAGTGGATGGCCCACAAAGTTTAATATGGAAACAAGCAAGTAATAGATTACCTATACAAAAAGCAATTTTACTGCAGTTATTAAAATAATTTCTTTAGTTAATTATTTAAACACACCTTGTTATTCTTTAATTGATAAAGTATGATCTGTCTTATCACCCTACCAGTATTAGCCATCATGGCGCTTTTTAGTGCGACCCATCGTCAATTATTCTTTGAAGCATTGGATTGCGTTTTTAGAAAAACAACTCTTAGGAAATGCCAGTCCGGTCTTGATGAAAGGTTAAAAACAAAAATATCCGGGGCATTAATCAGCAGAAACCAGAGGATTGGAAATTTTGTATTGAAAAGATTTGAAATTCTCTCTTTCATATTCATGGTATTGATGTTACTAAGCCTGATATTCTCAGCACAGGGGGTATACAATTACATAAAGCACGGAAACTGCAACGGCGTAGACTCTCAAGAATTTTGCATTCTGAATTTAGGGGAAGAAAAAGGGATAAACTGTGATTCGGAGAACTGTGCCGAAGATGGGTGTGATAAATACACAAAATGTAATGGGGATTGTAATTGCAGTGAGGGAGTATGTGAATAATGTTTAAATTAGATCCGGAAAAAATAAGAGAAGATTTTCCAATCTTTAAGAGGAAAATAAATGGAAAGCCAATAATTTATTTTGATAATGCAGCCATGACGCAAAAGCCTACTCAAGTTTTAGATGCAATAACAGACTACTATAAAGAACATTGTGCTAATGTACATCGGGGCGTTCATAGATTGTCTCAGGAAGCTTCTGGATTATACGAGGAAGCACATAAAAAAATCGGAAAATTTGTTAATGCGAGATTTGAAGAAACAATTTTTACAAGAAATACAACAGAATCTTTGAATCTAATCTATTATGCATATGCTTTGAGGAATTTAAAAAAAGGAGACCGAATTTTAGCAACAATGATGGAGCATCACAGCAATTATGTCCCATTGTTGGAATTAAAAAAAATTTTGGGTATAGAAGTGGATATGATAGGAATAAACGAAGACGGGACTTTAAAGATGGAGGAATATGAAGAAAAGATAAATAAAAAAACAAAGATTGTAACTGTAGTTCATGCCTCTAATGTTCTTGGTACTATAAATGATGTTAAGGAAATCGGAAAAATAGCCCATGAAAATAATTCTCTATTCATTGTTGATGCAGCACAGTCTGTTCCTCACATGCCGGTTGATTTTAAAAAAATTAACGCTGATTTTATTTGCTTCTCTGGCTATAAGATGCTAGGACCCACAGGAATCGGAGCTTTGATTGGAAAAAGAGAAATCCTTGAAGAGATGAATCCTTTCCTCTACGGAGGAGATATGATACATGAAGTTCACAAAGATTCTTGGAAGCCAAATAAACTTCCCTGGAAATTCGAAGCTGGCACTCCAAACATTGCAGATGGGATTGGCCTTGGGGCTGCAGTTGATTACTTGGAAAAGATAGGAATGGAAAAAATCAGAAAACATGAAAAAGAAGTTGTTAAATACACTTTAGAAAAAATGAATAAAGTGAAGGATATTAAAATTTACGACAGCTTAGATATCGAGAATAAAGGAGGAGTTATTAGCTTCAATCTTGGAAATTTAAAATGTCACGAGACTGCTGGATTATTGGATTCGATAAATAATGTAATGTGCAGGTCGGGAATGTTGTGTGCTCAGCCTTTAGTAGAGAGTCTAAATAAAGATGGAGTAGCAAGAATCTCATTTTACATCTACAACAGTATCGATGAAATAGATATATTTATTAACACATTAAATAAAATAAAGTTGTAGATAAAAATGTTAAAAAGAAAGAGCGTGAATCTCAAAAAAGAGCTTTCACTCTGGCAGACTACATTTGCAGGCATTGGAATAATCTTGGGAGCAGGAATTTATGTTCTAATCGGATCTGCAGCAGGCATGGCAGGAAGTGCAGTGTGGATCTCATTCTTATTTGCAGCATTAGTAGCAGCATTCACAGGTTTAAGCTACGCCGAATTCAGCTCATTGTATTCAAAGGATGAAGGAGAATATGTTTATGCAGAGAATTCATTCTCAAAACGCATTGGTTTCTTGGTTGTCTGGCTGATATTTTTTGAGGGTGTAATTTCAGCAGCCGCAGTTGCATTGGGATTTGGCGGTTATTTTGCTTCTTTATTCGCTAATATTTTTTCCCTACCAGTTTTTCTTGTTGCCTTGCTTCTGGTTTTAATCTTATCTTTCATAAACTATTATGGTATTAAACAGAGCTCTTGGCTAAATGTTCTCTGTACTTCAATAGAGACTCTTGGTTTGCTTTTTATAATCTTTATAGGGATTCCGAAAATAGGCACTGTTGATTTATTGCAGATGCCCAACGGGTTTGCAGGAGTTTCAGCTGCAGCAGCATTAATATTTTTTGCATTTATAGGGTTTGAAGCCATTATAAAATTAGCAGAAGAAACAAAATCAGCAAAAAAAGTCATTCCAAAGGCTCTTGTTATTTCAATAATAATCACAACAATAATTTACATTTTAGTTGCCATTTCAGCTGTAAGTATTATTGATTATAGAGAACTTGGAGAAAGCAAAGCACCCCTAGCAGATGTTGCAGGCTCGGTGTTTGGCAGCAAAGCATTTCTCATCTTATCAATAATCGCATTGTTCTCTACGGGAAACACAGTATTGCTGTTGCTGATAACGACTTCTAGATTGACATACGGGATGGGTCGTGAGTATAAATCATTGAAAATATTTTCAAGCGTGCATAAAAAGAGAAGAACACCTTGGATAGCAATTTTATTGGTTATGTTTTTCACAGCGATATTTACTTTATTTAAAGATATTACTCTAGTAGCGTCGATTACGGATTTCACAATTTACGGAACTTTCATTGCAGTCAATGCAGCTTTAATAGTTTCGAGGTATAAATTCCCTGATAAGAAAAGGCCATTTAGGTCCCCAATTAATATAGGAAAGTTTCCAGTGCTAGCTTTTCTAGGAATCTTGACGTCGTTATTTATGCTTTTCAATTTGGCATTCAAGGTTATAATCGGCGGGTTCATACTGACTATTATTGGTTACGGATTATATTCCTTGGTATGCCGAAAAGCTAAAAAGAATTAAAAATTTTTAAGATAATATAGCTTCAATTTTATTCTTTCATCACAACAATGTTAGTCATCCCTCTTCTCTTTCTTTCCACAAAACCTTTTCCTTTTAGCCTGTCAATAATTCTAGTCATTAGAAAGATTTATATAGTAATTATCTCTAATATTAGTAATAAAACTACTAAAATATAAGAAAAATGCAAATAAGCAAACTTGAAAGTAAGGTTTATGAGGAATTGGAAAAAAATAAACTTTTTATTTTTAAGATTAAAGATTTATGTTTATTATTAAATGTGGACAAAACAAAAGCATATAATATTATAAAATCTCTCAAAAGGAAGCAAATAATAAAGAAAGCAGGGAAAGGTTTTTTTGTATTAAGTGGGGTGAGCGAATTTAACATAGGGCAAGATATCAATTATCCCTCTTACCTATCGTTCTGGTCTGCCTTGAATTATTATGGATTCTCTGATCAAATACCAAAGAAGATATTCTTTGCTACAACAAGATACACAAAAGAGATTAATGATTTTAAATTTGTAACTCTTTCCCAAAAAAGGTTTTTTGGTTATAAGAGCATGGAGGGGATAACCATTGCGGAAAAAGAAAAAGCAATAATTGACTCTCTGCTATTTCCAAAATATTCTGGCGGCATAAAAGAAATAGCTAATTCATTAGAGAAGGGGTGGAAAGAAATAGACATTAAGAAATTAATAAATTACGCGTTTAAAGTAGAAAGCAAAGCTGTATTAAGAAGACTTGGTTTTATACTAGAAAAATTTAATTATAAAAAGGGATTAAAAAAGATGAGAGAAAATATAGGTAGAGGCTATGAACTACTAGATCCCAGCTTAAAAAGAAAAAACAATTTAAATAAAAAATGGCTTTTAGATGTAAACTGGTAAAATGATAAAATGATATCCATAGAAGAACTTAGTGAGATTAAAGAAAGGAAAAAAACAAATTTATATTACGAAGAAAAAGAATATCTACAATATATTTTTCTTAATGCTATATCCAGATACCCAGATAGCTTTGTTTTTAAGGGTGGAACATGTTTAAGAATATGTTTTGGTTTTGAGAGGGCATCAGAAGACTTGGACTTCAGCACAAATCTTAAAATTAATAAGCTTAAAGAAATTGTTTATAAATGCCTAAAAGATTTTGAATTGCTCAATCTAGAATCTAAGATTTATTCAGAAAAAGAATTTCAAGGGAACTTAAGATTCGAAATAAGATTTAAAGGGCCTTTATTTCAAAGCAACACAAGATCAACAAATACTTTAAAAATAGATTTCAACAAAAGAAAAGTCAAAAATAAAACAGTCAAGATTGTCCAAAAGTTGTTTTCTGATGTCCCTATGTTTAGTATCGTTGTTTTAGATGAAAGAGAAATCCTTGCAGAAAAAATAAGGGCTTTAATTAATAGGGCAGAATCAAGAGACCTGTATGATGTCTGGATATTTTTAAATAAAGGAATAAAAATAGACAAAAAGCTTTTATCTATAAAATTAAAAGAAGAAAAAAGCAAGCTTTCTAATTTGAAATTACCTTCAAAAGAAGAATATGAAAGAGACTTAAGAAATCTAATCAAAATCGTTCCTTCCTACGAGCAAGTTAAAAAAGAGGTTTCAGAAGCATTTGATAAAATCAAGAAATAATAGATACAGAAAAGAAGGATTACAAGAAAGGTTCTGTAACTAGGATGGAATTTAAAAAGCTAATGCAGAATTATGAAGAAAGATATTGTAAATTAAATGAAAAAGAAAAAAAGTTTAATAAAAAGCTAAAAAGAATTAAAAATTTTTAAGATAATATAGCTTCAATTTTATTCTTTCATCACAACAATGTTAGTCATCCCTCTTCTCTTTCTTTCCACGAATCCCTTCCCTTCCAACCTGTCAATTATCCTCGTCATCTTTGCTTTTCCGAATCCTGTTTGTTCAATCAAGTCTGCCTGAAAAATTGCTTTATTATCCTGGATTAATTCAAATACTTGTTTTTCTTCAGGTCTTAAATCGTTCAAATCAAATATCTTTTTAGGAATTTTTTTCTCAATGGTTTTTGTTTTGAAGATTATTTCTTTTTGAATTTCTTTCTGAGGCTTGGAGAATATTAAAATAAAACTGACAATAATTAACAATCCAACAACGCCTAATGCAATATATGTCTGTTGATTTACAGTCTGGTTCATCGGACAAATTTCACCGCCGTGAACTTCTCCGCAGCTTGTTCCTATTATTTCTTTTAATGTGGAATTGAACAAGAAAATAAGAAAAATTACCAAGATAGAAATCCCTAGCAATAAATAACCAACATGTTTATTTTCCATAATATTTTTGTAATTGTTCCCTTTAATAATTTTGCTATTTTTACATCAAATTTACGATTGAAACTAGTTTCACAAAAGTGTTTATATAATTCTTAGTTTTTAGTACCTGTATGAAAACGCAAAACCAAATTGAGGAAATAAATTTAAAAGAGGAAAAAACTAAGACCAAGACTAATACTGAATTATATGTGCAATTAGGGATGATTTTTATTTTAGCCCTAGTAATCGTATATAATGCAGGAAAGATTTATTCGTCATCCAATGTTTCAGGAATTACTGGGTTAGCTACTGGCATAGAATCCGTTTCTGCATCAGATATAATCCCTAAAGGAACTCCAACATATGGGAAAGAGATAGGAGTAAAATATGATGACATCTCTCCCAATAATCCCGAACTTGCAAACTTGGCAATTTCCAAGCTAGCACAATATGAAGATATAGAATTGAACAATAAACAAATGCAGAGGTATATCAAAATAGGAAGCTCAATTTCATGCGAATACTGCTGTGGTGCTGAAGCAATAATATTCCCTAATGGACAAAGAGCCTGTGGTTGTGCGCACAGTTTTGCGATGAGAGGATTAGCTAAATATCTCTTAACAAAGCATCCAGACATGTCTGACGAGAATATACTATCTGAGCTTGGAAAATGGAAAGTATTATTCTTTCCAGGAATCCACGAACAGAAAGCACAAGTGCTAAAGGCACAGGGAATTGATCCAACAAATTACATTAACTTGGCAAGTAATTTGTATAGGGGCATTGAGCAGGGGCAGGCATCTGGCGGTGGAATGGTAGGGGGGTGCTAAAATGGAAGTTAAGAAAAATACTGTGTTGTGGATTGCAATAGGTATATTGTTTTTGTCAGTACTTTTTTTGACATATAAGGCGTCAAGTCTGACTGGAAATGCGGTTGCTGGGAGTTCTGGAAAATTGGATACAACTAGCTGGACAGAAAACGAAAAGATGAACTATGAAATGCATGGAACAATTCCAGCAAGGCTTCAAGGCAAGGTAGGTGCATCCAGGGCATCAAGTGGAACAGGAATGGTCGGAGGATGCTAAGATGGATTGTTGTAAAGATAGAAATGAAAAAGAATGTTGCAATGATCTGAAGAAGAAAAATTTCTTTGGAAATAGAATATTTTCATCCAAAGAATTAAAAAAAAAGTTGAATGGAGGAAATAGGAAGATGAATACGCGAATTACATTATGGATAGTTATTGGTGTGCTCTTTGTTACTACACTTTTTTTGACATTCAAAGTAGGAGCAGGAAGTGTTGGAACTGTGCAAGCAGTCACTGGTGCAGCAGCAAGTGCAGCATCATCTGGTGGGATGGTTGGGGGTTGCTAGCCATTCATTATTTTTATTTATAGAAAGATGAAAAAGAAAACTATAATCTGGACCGTTAGTATTATGGCAGTTCTTATTATAGGGATTTTTGTTCTTATCCCAAATAATGCAAGTAGTTTTCAAGCTGTTGAAAATTTTGATGACGAGATTAAGATTTACAAATCTACTAGTTGTGGATGTTGTGACGTCTATTCAAATTACTTTAGGAGTAGGGGAAATTCTAGAATGCAAGCTGTTAATCTGCAAGACATTGATATTTTGAAGAGACAATATGAGGTTCCTGAAGCTATGAAGAGCTGTCACACCACTATCATCGGAGATTATTTTGTAGAAGGACATATGCCATTGGAGGCTATTGAAAAGCTTCTGCAAGAAAAACCAGCCATTAAGGGGATTGCATTGCCTGGAATGCCTATGGGATCTCCCGGGATGGTAGGTGCAAAAACAGAAAAATTTGTAATCTACGCAATCAATAACGACGGGAGTAATAAAGAATTTATGAGGATTTAAAATGAGAAAGTTATTTTTTATTATTTTTTTGCTTCCATTCATTTTGGTCAAATCTGTAAATGCTCATTGCCCGCTTTGCACCGTCGGAGCCGGAGCAGCTGCAGCAGGAGCAGTATGGCTTGGAGTAAGCAAGGTTGTTATAGGATTGTTAATCGGAGCATTTGCAATGTCAATGGGAATGTGGTTTGCTAAAATTCCAAAAAAACAGCATGTTCCATTTCAGAAAACTTTGATAATCACTATAATATTTTTTACAACAATCTTGCCATTGCTGCCGATTTTTAGTGCAATCGGGCCATTGTATATTTCTTTTATTGGCGAGTATGGAAAAACTTATGCAATTAACTATTCTTTAGCAAGCAGTTTTCTTGGCGGGACAATAACATTTGTTTCACCTTCGTTAAATAAGAAAATAAAGGAAAAGAGAAATGGCAAAGGCATTGTGTTTCAAGGTATTTTACTAACGTTTTCATTATTAGCAGTAGCTGCTTTAATAATTCAGTTTGCAATTTAAGATGAAAGTTGAAAACTTTATTAAAAATATTAATATTATGAAAGAGAAATCAAGTTTAGATATTTCTGCATGGGAAGATCTAAGCATTGGCTTGATGAATTTGGTTAGTTTGGAAGAGCATTGTTTCTTTAGCTATGTGAGAACGCAAAATGATAAATTTCTCAAGATGCTGGAGGTTGTTAGAGAATTAAGGAAAAAACTTCTTGCATTAATTGTTAAGAAAGACGATGATAGCGAGAAATGGTGCATGAGCAAGCATTTTCTTGCATCTAGTATGAGGTTATTTGAAGTCGGAAACAGATTATTGCACGAGGGAAAAGAAAAAGAAGCAAAAGAGATGTATAAAGATTCTGCAGAATTATACGGGTTGTTCTGGGAATTAAATGTAGAAGCTAAAGGAAAAATAAAGATCAATGAAAATAGCAAAGAAACAAAAGGGATTTTTGCCTCGATAAAAAAGTTATTGGAATGCTGTATAGAGTAAAATGAAAAATCGCAACGCACCTTTGTATGGAATATTAGCCGGGCTAGGATTGCTGATTTTTTACTTATCTGTCGTAAGCATTTTTCAGGGCATTGAATTTGCTTTTCTGAATTTAAAAGGACTATGGTATCTTATTTTTCCGCTTGTTGTAGGATTTGGAACGCAGATTGGCCTCTATACTTCAATAAAGCACACAGCCCAGCTCACAGGAACTGTTGCAGGAACTGGCACTATCTCAGGAGGTAGCATGATAGCTTGTTGCAGTCATTTTTTATTGCAGATGATCCCGATTGTAGGGATTTCAGGATTGGCTATTTTTCTAGTCAAATATCAGAGTTGGTTTTTAATAATAGGGATATTATCAAACATATTTGGAATAGCAGTTATGTTAAGACATAAAAGAAAAATGAAAGGAGGTGAATAAAATGGATAAAAATATAATTATCTATATAATAGCTGGCTTATTGATTATCGGGATTTTAATTATAACATTTTTCCCTGGAACAATTCAAGCATGGAAGGATTCTGGAAAATCAGTAGAAGATAAATGCAAGCCAGGTCCAGGATATACAGAAGAATCATGGAGGGAGCACATGAGCCACCATCCCAATATTTATAAAGAATGTTTGACTTAGTTAATAGAAAGAACGCAAGCTTGGACATTCGATAAAGTGTTTACAATTAACTCAGCAAGCGATCTGGAATATGCTATTTACTTGATTAAACAAGCTTACGAGTGTACATGCAAAAAATGAATAGGAGGTGTGAAAAGAGATGAAACAAAATCTCGGTAAGTTGGACAGAATATTTAGGTTTGTATTGGCAAT
>CAYJRS010000004.1:14341-22918 GCA_964372845.1 Candidatus Woesearchaeota archaeon
AGATGAAACAAAATCTCGGTAAGTTGGACAGAATATTTAGGTTTGTATTGGCAATATGGTGGCTAGGACCTTGGGCTCCTCAGCTTACTGCAACATGGGCAAACTGGCTTATTTTCATTGTGGGCTGGATCGCACTGGTCGAGAGTTTCATAGGATGGTGTGGGCTGCATGACATGATTGGTATCTCCAATAAAAAACAATAAAATGAGGTAATGGGGTATATGGTAAAAGCTGAAATATGTGGGCTGCATTGTCCGCGATGGATTTTGAACCCTAATTTGTGGTGCATTTTGTGGCGCAATAATTGCTTGGCTGCACAACCTTGCACTAGGAAAATATTGTAAATAGGTCAGGATTTATGAAGCAGGTAAAGAAACTAAAACGAAACAGTGAACTTATAGAAAAAGTACAAGGAAAACCAATTAAATTGAGTGAAGCTCAAAAGAAGTTTAGAGTCCGCCTTGTCATAGCAGCATTTGTCTTATTCTCTATTGTTTTGTTTGGTTTCATTTACCTTGCAACCACACCTGAGGCGACTGCAACAATGCTTTTGTCATTTGCAGGAGGCATCTCAAATATAGTATTGCCATGCACACTGCCTCTTGTGTTCATAATAGTGCCTCTTGCCATGGTTGCAGGCGGCAGAAAAGGATTATGGATGGCTCTACTTTTTGGTTTAGGGTTAATAATAACATTATCTGTATATGGAGCAGTTATTGGAGTAATGGGTCAGTATCTTGGTTTAGATACTGCAACAAGGATTATGTATTCTTTAGCAGGTATAGCATCCTTACTTTTTGGATTAAGCGAACTTAAACTGATAAGATTCGAGCTTCCAAGCTATGCTGGAATGCCAAAATTTATTCAAAAGCAGGGTGATTACATAAAAGTATTCTTGCTTGGTTTATTATTAGGTAATGCAGGCGTTGGATGTCCTAACCCTATAACCTATGTTGTGCTTACATTTGCTGCTACAACCGGCGACTGGTTAAGAGGAGCGCTTCTTATGGCAATAAATGGGCTTGGAAGGGTTATCCCATTATTGCTTTTGACTGTACTTGGAATTTTAGGCATTAATTCGGTTGAATGGCTCACTAAAAGAACACAAGCAATCACAAAGTTTACTGCGTGGGCACTTATTGTTTTAGGTTCATTTATCCTGCTGAATGGTGTGTTTGGCCATTTATGGTACGAAGGAGGCATTTTCCATGAAGGGTTAAATGCTGCATTCATGGCGGTTGGCGGTAAAATGATAGGTGAAGCTGATATTGAAATAGAAGTGATTGAAGGGGAAGTTCCATTTGTTGAATACGGAGCCTTAATCAATTTAATCATAACAATCATTCCTGTATTCTGGTATTGGAAAAAATATCCTTCTGCACGAAAGGAAGTTCTTACTGTTTTAATTATTTTTATTATTTGGGATTTGTTTTTATTTAATTTTGGGCTTAACGCAATGGAATGGCTTGGATTATCAGAGGGGATGCCATGACAGAAGTTACTATAACAAAATGGAAGCTTGCTTTAGGGGCGACATTTATTTTTTTAGCGGGATTCCTTTTAGGGAGAGCATTTGGAGGGTAAAAATGAATGCTTGGTTAACATTTTCGCTTATCCTCTTAGGAATATGGGTTATTGTTTGGCTACTGAGAGCTTCAACGAGAAAGGAGATGCTGTGGGCAAGCATTCTCACCGCACCTTTTGGGCTAACAGAGCCAATCTTTGTCCCGGAGTACTGGAATCCCCCCTCATTATTCAATTTGGCTGCAAACACTGGTTTCGATATCGAAAGCCTAATTTTTTCCTTCGCAATTGGAGGTATAGGTGCCGTACTTTATGAAGTATTTATAAAAGTAAAACATATTAAAATGAGCCAACATGAGATGGCTTCCCCAAGACACAGATTTCATTTGCTTGCTTTGTTATCCCCATTCATTGCATTTATCCCCCTCTATTTTTTTACTCAGTTGAATCCTATTTATTCTGTTACTATAGCTATGATTATTGGGGTAATAGCAGCACTGCTTTGCAGGCCAGATTTAACTTCAAAAGTAATCATCGGTTCTCTTCTATTCCTTGGCTTGTATTTTGTCTTCTTTTTATCATTTAATCTTATATATCCAGGCATCGTAGAACAAGTCTGGAATCTTAAAGCAATCTCAGGAATATTAATTTTAGGGGTTCCATTAGAGGAGTTAATATTTGCTCTGACATTTGGGGCACTATGGTCAAGTTATTATGAACATATTAAATGGTATAAAATTGGCATAAACTTAAGAATGCATAATTAGGATTAATTATGAAAAAAATGAAAAACTGGATAGAAAAATTAAAGCATAATCATGCCTTAATGATGATCGTGTGTTGTGGCTTGCCTTTGCTTTTGTTAATTGGAGCAGTATATTTTTTTGGAATAAGTAAAAGTTATCTATTCTGGTTTATACTTTTGCTCTGCCCGCTGATGCATTACTTCATGATGAAGCACATGCATGACAATAAGAAAGATGGAGAGGATAAAAAATGTCATTAGATAAAAGGAGAATTAAGAATGTGATAGTATTGGGGATATTTGCAGCATTTTTTATAATCATGTTGGTGATAATGCACCCAACATGGTTGTGGTCATAAGATGGATAATAAAAAGATTGTAGTGGTTATTGTGTTAGGACTGTTTGTTGTTGGAGGCTTCAGCATGCTGTTTTTTGGTAATAAGGGGAATGCTCCGACAAATAATGATCAGCAACAAGGAGAATCTTATGATGAAATGATGGAGGTGTAAAAATGGCAAAGGACCCTGTATGTAAGATGGATGTTGATGAGAAGAAAGCTGCAAAAGAAAAGTATAAAGGCAAGACTTATTACTTTTGCAGTCCAACATGTCAGTGGGCGTTTAAGAAAAATCCAAAGCAGTTTGTGAAGGGATAATATGGAAGAAAATGAATATGATATCATAATAGCAGGGGCTGGTCCTGCAGGAGCACAATGTGCTAGACATTTATCAGAAAATTCAGATTATTCTATACTTCTTCTAGATAAAACTCAAGAAATTGGACAGCCTAAAAAATCTACAGCAGGAACTGTAATGGAAACTATGGAGAAATTTAATTTACCAAAAAAGCTTATCATGCAAAAAATTCATTCTGTAATCTTAGAAAGTCCTTCACATGAAATAGAAGTTTCTGTGCCTGGTTGCGTCCTTGAATTCGGAGAATTAAAGAAATTTCTTGTTAGGGAAGCAGTTCATAATGGTGTTAAAGTAGAAATTAGTGCAACAGTAAATAAACCTCTACTAAAAAAGGGAGAAATAGCTGGAATAGAATATCAGTGTTTTGAAGGAATTAATACTGCGAAAGCAAGGATTATAATTGATGCAACTGGACCGAGAGCAGTGCTAGCAACTTTATTGGGTCTAAGAAAATTAAATCCGAAAAATCATTGGATAGGAATGGAATTTGAAATGGAAAATTTAAATTTAAAGCATAACAATTCTATGTTGATTAAGTTAGATAATAATTATGCCCCGGGAGGTTATTCCTGGATTTTTTCAACTGGAAAAAATTATGCTAAAGTTGGAAATTGTTGGAATAATGAATTTTTCAAGAAAAAAGGCGGAAGAGGATCTCAATTATCTTATCTTAAAAAATGGATAAAGTCTGATGAAAGATTAAAGAATGGTGTTCCATTGGAGATGCATGCCGGAGATGCTTATTTTGATTCATCTATTAGAAAGAAAAGTACCTCTAATTTTATGGCAATAGGAGATACAATTTGTAGTATAAATCCTTTGTTTGGTGAAGGAATTAGACCTGGTATGTACTCAGCAATATTTGCAGCAGAAACAGCAATTGAAGCCTTAAAGAAGAATGACACTTCTGCAAAACAATTAAGTAATTATGATATGAGATGGCAACAAAATATTGGGGAAAACCGTAGATTTATGCATTATATCAGTAATCGACTATATAATTTCTCTAATACTAAATACGAAAAACTTACAAGAAATTTTAGAAAATTAGATAAAGTCACAATAAATAGAATTATTAATTATAAATTTACTTTAAATGATATAAGGAAGATTTTCCCAATTTAAATAATGAAAAAATATAAAATAAGATATAACAGAAACAGTTGTATTGGTGCTGCATCATGTGAGTCAGTCTTTCCAGAATGTTTTAAAATATCTAATGATGGGAAAGCAGACCTTATAGGAGGAAAAAAAGTTTCTCCTGATATTTTTGAATTAATAATAGATGCTTCAAAAAAGGAAAAGGCGAAACAAGCAGTAAAAAGTTGTCCAGTCGATTCTATAGAATTAAGAGAAGAGTTAAAAAAGGGAAAGTAAATAATGTCTAGAAAATGAAAAAAATAATTTTAAAAATAAAAAAACAAGAATGTAAAGACACATGTCCAATCCCTATAAATTTAATTCCGACTGCAGAAAAAGGGATTAAAAAAATTAATTACGATGAAAAGTCCAAAATTGGAGAAGTCATATACGATGAAAAACTACTCTCTGAAAAACAGGTTATAAGTAAGCTTAAAAAAATAGGCTACGAGGTGGATAAATGAAACCAAAAGTTCAAATCTTAACAACACCAGGGTGTTCAAGTTGTGCTAAAGTTGAGAAAATGTTGGATGAAATGAAAGTGAAGTATAAAATAATTGATATCACGAAAAATCCAAAAATCTTACAAAAGTATCAAGTAATGTCGGCTCCTGGTATTGTTATTAATGGAAAGCTTGAGTTTACTGGTGTTCCGAGTAAAGAAGAATTGAAGAAAAAGTTGAAGTAATATTTTTTAGGTCATAATAAGTGACGCTAACTTTACAGCTCATAGAAAGATAAGTTTTAATAATATAACAATAATAAAATTGAAAGGAGGAAAAAATGAAAAAGATATTTAGCATATTAATCACTGTGTTGTTTGTATTAAGTATTAGTTTTGTTTTAGCTAATGAAGAAGAAACATTCGCAGCCGCAGAAAAAATAATAAAACAAAAAATATCCTGTGATGCCTTGACTGAGGATCAATTAGAAAGTATTGGAGATTATCTTATGGAACAAATGCATCCTGGAGAAACACACAAAATAATGGACGAAAGAATGGGAGGAGAAGGAAGTGAATCTTTAAGGCAAACACACATAAACATGGCAAAGTCTTTCTATTGTGGAGAACACGGAGCGATGTCGGCAGGGATGATGAATATGATGATGGGAAGAGATGGTTTTGGCATGATGAATGGAATAAATACTGGAGGTGGGGGAAATATGATGGGGAACTATTTTGGATATGGAACGTATGGCATGGGATTTTTTGGAGGGGTATTCATGCTTTTAATTTTAGTCGCATTAGTACTATTGATAATCTGGTTAATAAAACAGATTCAAAAAAAATAAAGCATGCAAAAATGAATGTTAGTGACTTTGCCCATGTTGTTGAAACTAATAAGAGCTTTGATGAGGCAGTTGTATCTGTTTTAAAAGCTGTTGAGCAAAAAAGCTGGGCATTATTTCAAATCTATGATATAAAGGAAAGGTTGGCTGCTAAAGGATTTGAGCAAAAACCTTTGAAGATAATTGAAATCTGTTCAGGTAAATATGCAAACCAATTCTTGAACAAAAATCGATTAATATCTCTCTGCATGCCGTGTAAGATTAATGTCCTGGAAGAAAATGGAAAAGTAAAAATTGTTGGAATGAAGCCGACGATGATCTCTCAATTTTTTCCAGAAGTAAACAAGAAGGAAGCTGAAGAAGCTGAGAAAGATGTTATTGAGATAGTAAATAATGCAGGTAATCTTAAACATAAATGATCCAAAAAATAAAGGAGGTAAAAATGGAAAAATTAAATCCGAAAAGAGTGTCGTTAAGTTTAGCAGCAGTTTCAGGAATACTCTCTGCTGCATGTGCTTTGTTAATAGCAGTTGCACCGCAATTTACAGTAAGTCTATTTGGAGCGATCTTTCATGGCATAGACTTAACAAAGATCCAGAAGACTATGACCCTTAGTAGTGCTATCTTGGGCACAATAGAGGTTATTGTTCTTGCTTTAATTGCTGGATGGCTATTCGCAAAAATATACAATTCATTTAAATAGATAAAAATAGGTAATCTCCATAAAACTAGGGCGAGGTAAAATGGAAAAGTTAAAGTTAGTAATTGGAGGAATGCACTGCGCATCATGCGTTTCTAAAATTGAAAAAGCATTAAAGAAAGTCAGAGGAGTATCAAGTGCCAGTATTAATCTTGCTTCTGAGAAGGCATACATAGAATTTGATCCCAAAATCGTAGATAGAAAAAAGTTAGAAGACGCTGTTAAAAGCACAGGATATGAAGTTTTAGAAGAGGAAACTGGAAATGTCCTAAAGCTTAAGATAGTTGGCATGGATAGTCAGCATTGTGTTCACATTGTCAGCTCTGCATTAGACAAATTAAAAGGCATAGTCTCCAAGGAATTACTAACAACAGAAAAGGCAACAATAGAATATGATCCTTTAAAAATAACCCCCGAGAGAATAAAAAAGCAGATTAAAGATGTTGGCTACGAACCGATAGAAATCGAGGAGGAAGCTAAAGATACTGAGAAAGATGCTAGGGAGAAAGAAATAAAATCGCTAAGAGCAAGAGTCATCATCTCAGCAATTCTTGGTTTACCTCTACTGTATTCTGCAACGTCCCATGTTCTTAGTTTGCCAATGCTTGCCTTAGACTTATTCTCCTTCGCCATTCTGCAATTTTTTCTAACCACCCCAATAATGATTGCTGGAATTCAATTCTTCACACGCGGTTTTAGAGCAGTAATCAAAACAAGAACGGCAAACATGGATACTTTAATTGCAGTAGGCACAGGAGTTGCTTATCTCTACAGCTTGATTGTTACGATTTTTATCTATCTGGGAAATACAGGTCTTAGCAAGAACGATCTCTACTTTGAAATTGCAGGATTGCTAATATTTTTCATTTTACTTGGAAGATATCTTGAAGCGGTGACAAAAGGAAAAACCAGTGCAGCCATAAAAAAATTACTTGGCCTGCAGGCAAAAACCGCAATCGTAATCAGAGATGGAAAAGAGCAAAAAATTCCCATAGAAGAGGTTAGGGTTGGAGACATAGTCATAGTTAAGCCTGGGCAGAAAATTCCTGTTGATGGCATAGTAATAGACGGCCACTCTTCTGTTGACGAATCAATGATATCAGGAGAAAGCATTCCTGTTGAAAAAGTCAAAGGCAGCAAAGTAATCGGGGCCACAATAAATAAAACAGGCAGCTTTGAATTCAGGGCTCAAAAAGTTGGAAAAGATACTGCTCTAGCGCAGATAATTAAGCTCGTTGAAGAGGCGCAAGGAAGCAAAGCACCTATACAGCAATTAGCAGATCTAATCTCTTCTTATTTCGTTCCTGTTGTTGTAGTAATTGCCATTATATCCTCGATAATCTGGTTTTTTTTAGGATTTGGCTTCGCATTTGCGTTAACAGTATTCATAGCTGTTCTAATAATTGCCTGTCCCTGTGCTTTGGGGTTAGCAACACCAACTGCAATAATGGTTGGGACAGGAAAGGGAGCAGAAAGCGGAATTCTCTACAAGAATGCAGAAGCGCTTCAAGTTACTCATAAATTAGACACAATTATTTTTGACAAGACAGGAACATTAACAAAAGGAAAGCCTGAAGTAACAGATATATACGCTATAGAAAAAGGAAAGGAAAATGAAGTATTGATGTACGCTGCTATTGCAGAAAAAAATTCAGAACATCCTCTTGGAGAAGCTATCATAAATGGAGCAAAGAAAAGAAAAATCAAAATCCATAATCCAAAGAAATTTAATTCTATAACAGGAAAAGGGGTAGTAGCTGAATATAATGGAAAAAAGATATTGCTTGGAAATAGAATCCTCTTCAATGAAAAGAAAATTTCCATAAAAGCAATCGAATCAAAACTTGAAGAGTATGAACTGCAAGGTAAAACCGCCATGATTATTTCTGTAGATAACAAAGTAAAAGGGATAGTTGCTGTTGCAGATACATTAAAAGAATATTCAAAAGAAGCTGTTCAAGCTTTACATAATCTAGGCTTAGAAGTTGTAATGATCACAGGGGATAATAAAAGGACTGGAGAAGCAATAGCAAAGCAAGTGGGTATTGATAGAGTATTAGCTGAAGTTCTTCCAGAAGATAAAGCAGGAGAAATAAAAAAACTGCAGAAAGGCGGAAAGAAAGTTGGAATGGTTGGAGACGGTATTAATGATGCACCAGCCTTAACTCAGGCAGATATTGGGATTGCAATCGGCTCTGGAACCGATGTTGCTATTGAGTCAGGAGACATTGTCTTAATAAAGGAAGATCTAAGGGATGTTGTCACAGCAATGGATTTAAGCAGATACACAATAAGGAAAATAAAGCAAAATCTGTTTTGGGCATTCTTCTATAATACTATGGGCATACCGATAGCAGCAGGCATGCTGTATCCATTTACTGGCTGGTTGTTAAATCCAATCATAGCAGGTGCTGCAATGGCATTCAGCTCTGTCAGCGTTGTATCTAATTCATTATTAATGAAAAAATATAAACCAAAAAAT
>CAYJRS010000004.1:23018-29101 GCA_964372845.1 Candidatus Woesearchaeota archaeon
CTCTGTCAGCGTTGTATCTAATTCATTATTAATGAAAAAATATAAACCAAAAAATTAAAATTAGGAAGGCTTTTATATTTATAATTTAACTATTTAGCATATGAACAACAAAAATCTTGGGATTGTTTTTCTTGTAATAAGTGTTGTCATAATTGTTGTGCTCATAAACTTGATATCAAAATTAAATACAGAGGCACAAGAGCTGGGGTGCTTTAATGATGAAGGATGTTTTAAAATTGAATCTACTCTCAATATAACCCACATAGCATTCGGTGTTATTGGATTTATTCTCGCATTGGGATTTTATCTTATATTCTTTTCAAAAAGCGAGCAGGCAATTTTGAAAGAGCTGAAAGAAAATAAACAAAATCTCTTAAAAGAGGAAAAGTTCGATCTAGTATTGAAAGGTTTGGATTCTTACGAAAAGAAAGTCATGAAAGCTGTTAAAGGGCAGGATGGAATTACTCAAAGCACATTAAGAATAAGAACAGACATGTCAAAAGCAAAATTGAGTTATGTTCTCCAGGATTTGGAAGAAAAAGGATTAATAAAAAGAGTGAAGAAAGGAAAAACCCTTGCAGTATTCCTTAAAGAAAATATTTAGAATGCTGGAATGCCTTTATGAACGATAATACCGTAGAATTTTGATAAAGAAAGCCATTTACAAGTTATCGTTCATGCACAAATATTTATAAAGTTACTATTACAAACCTTTGTAATGGTTATAAAAAAATCTGACGAAAAGGAAGAAGGGCTATTAAAGCATAATTATAATCTTGTAAAGCATAATAAGAAATTTTTATTTTTGCTCTTCGCAGGGCTTTTTATAGTATATTCATTTTTATATGGATTATGGAAAATCCCTTTAATAGATTTTGGAATCAATAGATCTTCTGAAGTTGAAATATGGGATTATATTTTTCTATTTGGAACTTCTGCTTTAATATCTCTTTTTGTTGTTTTATGGAGGCATGAAAGAAAAAGCAAAATTAAATCTCTTAATAGTGTTGGAGTGGCAGGTGGAGGATCAGCTGCTCTTTTGGCTGGAATCTGTCCTGTATGCCAGAGCATAGGGTTGGTTGCATTCGGCACGACTTTTCTTAACATACCAACAACATTTTTAACGCCTTACTTGGGAATTTTCAAAACCATTTCCATAGGTTTCCTGGGACTGGCCGTTTATCTTAAAGCAGATAGTCTTAAAGCAGATAGGGGTTATACAAAAACATGCAAGGCTTGCTAAATCCAAAGGAAAAAGAAAATAAAAAAGAAATTTTATTGTTTAGAAATAATTATGTTCTTGTGGGGGTTGCTATCATATCTATACTTCTTTTCTTTAATCAATTAATGATTCCTCGGGCATTTGCAGTTGTTTCTGCAGGTGGGGGTATTGTTAATTTGGGAAACTTTGAATATGGCTCAAAGATTACATTGAAGCCGATGCCTTTAGCAGTTGGAGAGCAACCAAAAATCGCAGGATATAGATCAATAGTGAAGCCTCTTCCAACGATAAGTGAATTATCTATTATTCCTTCTACAGGCGATGCTGTGCAAGATTTATTGAATAATATAGTTCCGACAGGAACTCCTTGGTATGGACAAGAAGCACAAGTATCATTTGACGATCCTATTACCTCACAAAAAAACTGGGCAACTTATCGTTCATTGCAACTAACATCAACTGAACAAGAAAGATGGAACAGGATTGTAAATTCATTTACATGCGATTATTGTTGTGGAAGTCCTCAAAACCCAACTATAATAACAAGGTGTGGTTGTGCTCATTCTGCAGCGGTTCAAGGAATGGCTAAATGGTTTATAAAAAATTATGGGGATAGTTATCCAGATGAAGAAATATACGGAGAGATGGCAAGATGGTATGCCTTATGGTATCCTAAAGGGACTATAGAAAGAATCATTTTGGAGGCTCAATAAAAATGAAAGGAGGTAAAGAAAGATGGAAAGAAAAGAAATTTTAGTTATTGCACTAATCGGTGTTATGTTGCTTGCTGTTGGATTACAGACAATTCAGTTAGCAGGATTATCTAAAGCACAAGTAGTTGTTTCAGCTACAAGTGGGGCGCCTGTGAAAACTGCATCTGCAAGTGGCTCATCACCTTCAGTGCCAACTAGCTTACAGAACCTTCCTTCAATGGTCGGAGGCTGTTAGTTTATTTTTTGTTTTAATTAATACCTAATTGGATAAATAAAAAATGGAAAAGCAAAAACTAAAAGGAAATTTTTTGGATAGGATCATAACAATAGCTATAACCATGGCGGTAGCCTTGCTAATTTTAAATAATTTTATGCTTTATGAAAGAGGAATAAAAGTAGTAGAAGCTAAAGCGATTATGGAAGAAGAATTAAGGCCTGCAGAATTGGAACTTATTAAAATAACTCCTGAGAATTGCGATTTTTGTTTTGATATAGAAAAAGCAGTAGAAGAGTTAAAAAAACAAAACGTAAATATAACTAACGAAAAAGCTTTTTCATCTAGTTCTATAGAAGGCAAAGAACTTATTAGCAAATATAATATTAAAAAACTACCTACAATAATTGTTAGCGGAGAGTTAAATAAATCAGAGCAGCTTGCTAATTATTTTGAACAAAAAGGAGTAATACAAGAAGATAAGTTTATTTATTCGTCATTAATCCCTCCTTATTTTGATGTAATATCTAACCAGGTAAGGGGGTTAGTGCAAATAAAACACATAATTGATTCTTCTTGTGAAAAGTGCGTTGATTTATTATCTATTTCGTCAGTACTTAATGAACAAGGAGTATTTATAGAAGATGAACAGTTTATTGAATATAATTCTAATGAAGGTCAGCAACTCATTAGTCAATTTAGTGTTAAGGAAATCCCAGCAATTCTTATTTCAGAGGAAGTTGATTATTACCCAGATGTAAAGGATGCTTTGTTACAATCTGGAGCAAAAAGGAAAGAAGGATTTTATGCTATTCACTCAACTCTACCTCCATATAGAGACCTTTCACAAAATAAAATAATAGGGCTTGTTGATGTAATCTACTTAACAAAGGATGACTGCCCAGTATGTTACGACGTATCTGTCAACAGAAATATATTATTAAGATTTGGAATAGCTTTGAATAAAGAAAATACCTACAACATTAATTCTCCAGAAGGAAAACAACTTGTGCAGAAATATAACATAAAGAAAGCTCCTATAATAGTCTTATCACCAGATGCTAAATATTATCCATCTTTTGGGCAGGTATGGAAAAGCGTTGGAACGATTGAGAATGATGGATTGTTTGTAATGCGCAGTCCAGAAGTAATTGGAACTTACTGGGATATTGAAAAAGGTAGAGTAGCAGAATCAAGCAATTAAGATGAAAAATGATACAACAAATAGAAAAGTTTTGTATTTTGGTTTGGTTTTCTTATTTCTAATTTTTGTGGTAGGAATTATCTGGGCGAATAGCAAACCCATAGAAGAAGAATATAATTTCCCATCTCCAGAAAAAGTAGTAGAACAGTATTTTACAGCATGGAATAATAAAGATTATGTGAATATGTATGCAACTTTTTCAGATGGATTTAAGAAAATTGAGCCGACTGCAAAAACACTTGAAGATTTTAAGGGCTATGCAAGTTCTCAAGGGATAAAAGAAGTTGAAATAGCAAGCATTAAAGAAGCAAGCAATGATGGGGAAACAGCAAGCGTAGACTACAAAGTTATATTCACTCTATCCAATGGACAAAAATCAAATTATGAAGGAACTTTCACTCTGAAATATAGAAAAGGGGATGTTATCCAAGGATGGAAATTAATTCATCCTTATGGAGAGAATATAGATAATAGCTAAAATGGCTGAAGAATCTAGATGTGAAATTTGCGATAGAACTTTTAAAGATGCAAATGGTTTAGTTATGCACAATAAGGCAAAACATCCAGAGCTAGTTCCAAAAGAGAGAAAATCATTACCAGTTAAAAAGATTAGAAACTGGGCTATTTTTACTGTTATCATTGGTTTGATTATTTGGGGAATGACTAGTTTAATAGGAGGCGTAAGCGAGAGAACTGTAATTGACGAATCCAATTTGAATTTTGAGGCTCCTAAAGGGGCAATACACTGGCATCCAAGATTATCTATAAAAATTAATGGAGAAAGAGTAACGATACCAGCAAATATCGGAATTGGTTCAGCACATATGCCAATACACACCCATGAAACTGACGGAATATTACATATGGAAAATAATAGGCCTACAAAAAAAGCAGTAACATTTGGATATTTTTTTGAGATTTGGGGCAAGAAGTTGAGTAAAGATTGTATTTTTGAATATTGTAAAGATAAAGGGGAATTAAAAATGTATGTTAATGGAGAAGAAAAGAATGAATTTGAAAATTATTTTATGAAAGACAAAGATGATATTGTTATAGAGTATACATCAAGAGGAAATTAAGATGATCGAGCCGGAATTAAAAAGTGATAAGAAAAAGAAGATAAATACTGAAAGAATTACGATATGGTTCATAATTGTAGTGACAGCTTTTGCTGTACTTGTCCTGTTATCCACCGCAAAATCAATGTTTTTTACAAAAGCTGTGGCTGTTGATGAAGAGCCAATTCAATCTGGTCATTTCGGAGCAGGAGGATTCACAGAATATGATCTTGCTCTTGCTAAAAGACTTATGGATAAAGATGGAGATGGGAAATGTGATGTTTGTGGCATGGACATTAATTCCTGCATAGAAAGCGGACAATTGCAGTGTAATATGGGTGGAAACACAGATAAACTTAACATTGGTGTTTTAGATAAAACCAAACAAAAGCACCACTATCATGCTGATCTCAAAGTATATATTAATGGAGAAGAAATAGACTTTGCTCAAGAGAAATATTTCGTAAAAAGCAGATTTATACATGTTGAGAACGATGTTCAAGGAGATACTGGAAAAGTTTTACACATGCATGCAACAGGTGTTCCATTATGGATATTCTTCGAGAGCACTGGAATGAAATTCGAAAAAGACTGCTTAACCTTAGACACTGGCGAAAAATATTGCAACAGTAATAATAAAATTTTAAGGTTTTATGTCAATGGAAAGCCAAATGAAGAGTTTGGTGATTATATCTTTCAAGACAACGATAGGATTTTGATTAGTTATGATCTTGCAGGGAAAGACATTAAAAGCCAGATTGATTCTGTAACTTCATTCTCGCCAGACCATTAAAATGAAAAAAATGTCTAAAAGAAAATTTATAGTAATAGGGCTTGCATCAGGAATCAGCTTTTTTTTGCTCTTTGGCATAGTTACTGCTGTCGTTCCCAATTATTGGTTTACAAGAATGATACCAACAACACAGTTTGATTGGTTTTTTCTTATGATAAGCTCTCTTTTGATAGGTGTCTATATAGGGGTTCATTTCTATAAAAAACAAACAGCAAGATCGTGCAATGTTGCAGCTATGTCAGGAAGTATAGGAAGCTTTTTTGCTTTTGCTTGTCCTATCTGCAGTAAACTTTTAGTAATACTGTTTGGAGCAACGGCACTGCTCACTTATTTTGAGCCTTACAGGCCAATTTTAGGGTTTGTGAGCGCTATATTGCTTGGGACTGCGCTCTACTGGAGGATTAAAGCATGAATATACCTAGATTTTTTAAGGAAAAATTCCTTAGCATATCGAGCAGTTTCTCAGGCTTACTGGGGTTTCTCGGAGGATATCAGGTCTGCCATAATATCTGCTTAGGCATTATTGCATTACTTTCAATTATTGGAATAAGCATCGTGGGGATGCCTTTGCTTTTTTTGACTAAAGTAGCGGTTCCGTTTTGGATAGTTGCATTTTTTCTTCTTATTGCAAGCTTGTTCTTTTATTTCAAAAACAAATGTATTTCTAAGAACCTGCTTTTGTTCAATAGTGGGATAATTATTGCAGGTGTTCCTTTTAATGCTTTTAGAGATTTTTTAATTATTTTTTGGATAATTGGCAGCTCTCTTGTGCTATTAAGCATTGTTTTATTCATAAAAAACAAATTGGGAAAAAATGGTAGAAAGAATACAAAAAGATAATAAAGTGCTCTCCAAATGTAAAGAATGTAGTTTTGCCTT
>CAYJRS010000005.1:0-10741 GCA_964372845.1 Candidatus Woesearchaeota archaeon
TCCAGCCGCAGGTTCCCCTACGGCTACCTTGTGACGACTTAACCCACCTCACTGAACTCAAATTCGGTTTCCTCGAAGAGAAAAACTCACTTGAATCCTGCTCGGTTGGTTTGACGGGCATTGTTTTTCATCTTTTTGAGATTACTCAACGTTCCCACCGCACGGACGGTTTTCCCGTATACGGCGAGCCCCCAATGCATTTGTTCTTTTAGGCTTTTGATTTTGTCAAAGTCAATCTTCTCTTATTGAGCAAGAGCAGATATATCCTTGAAAATCTCAAAGTCTCTTTTTCTGCTTGAAAGTTTAGGGAGATTCTCTGTGAAAAAAGGAATAATTCTTTCGAAAATTTCCTTTTTGTTCTGAATTTCAAATCTATAACAAAGAGAGTGATTTTCTCTTTTGTCTCTTTGAATGTAGACTTTACCACATCCAAAAATTTTTGAAGCTCATCTAAGATCTCCTTGTCTTGATGCCGAAGTTTTAAGCTGAATTTTAATTCAACTTTTGCCCTTTTCTTAATCTGATTAACTCTGATATTAAAAGAGCCTTCGCCATCAACTAATCCAAGCACATATTGTTTATCCAACATTGAGGTCTATCTCCTTCCTTTTCAGTACTATGAGATAGGCTGACTTCCTCTATATATTTTCCTATAAAGGATCTCCCAAGGTCACTTACAAAGCTGTTTCATCCATCCAAGTTGGGTTCATTTATGATTTCTTCCTACCACCGACCCGTAATAGGAATCATCATACCCTTAACTCATTACTGAGTACGAGGCTGGATTTTGTCTCAAGCCCTTCAGCTTTTCTGTTACCAGAAAAAGCCTGCCATTTTGACTATTAAAATGGATTTTCACCATTTAGATTTGTAAGCTGCTTGGCACATTTGTTTCGGTGTGTGCAAGGCCCATGGACGTATTCACCAGAGCGTGTTGAACTCTGATTACTAGGGATTCCGGTGTCATGAGGGCGAATTACAGCCCTCAATCTAGACTAAGATAAGGTTTCGAGGTTTAACTCCTCCTTTCGGAGTTGTATCCCATTGTCCTTACCATTGTTGCGCGCGTGTAGCCCAGGAGATTTGGGTCATACTGACCTACCGTAGCCCACACCTTCCTCCTTGTTTCCAAGGCAGTCTCTACAGTGTGCTTATTCCTCTAATGAGACAGTGGCAACTGTAGACATGGATCTTGTTCGTTGTCTGACTTAACAGAACACCTTACGGCACGAACTGACGGCGGCCATGCAACTCCTCTCGGCTCGTTAGGTAAAACCTTTAATTTGACCTTCATACTGCCGTCGCTCCTGGTGAGATTTCCGGCGTAGAATCCAATTAAACCGCACGCCGCACCCCTTGTAGTAAGCCCCCGCCAATTTCTTTAAGTTTCAATCTTGCGACCGTACTTCCCAGGTGGTGAGTTTAATGCCTTCGCTTCGACACTGCACTTTCCCAAAGAAAATGCAACACATAACTCACAGCGTTTACAGCTAGGACTATTCCCGGTGCAAAGCAGAAATGTAAAAAACATGAAATTTGTTTACATTATTTTTTCCGGTAATATCTATCGATTCTGAATCCTCCCTTTGATATTTTACTTAAAGAACAACCCAAATCCTTCTTCAAAATTTCATAGATTTGTTTGCATGCTTTTTTGTTGAAAATTTCAAAAGCAATTCTTGGTCATCCTCTCCAATCATAAGAGTAAGATTCCGCATCAAATATACCTTTTACAAAACACCGCTTCATTTTTATTTGAAAATGAAGGCAATACAAATGTCTTGCTCTTCCGAGTTTTGACATCACCCAATAGTTTTCTGAATTGAGCTTCGATTTCTACTGAATAAACACTGACATTATACATGATGTGCTTATCAGGATAAACTCTCTTCTTCAACGTTAGACATATAAAAAGATTTCTGCCTTGCACACTCGGGTAGTTAGCGAATGAATCCTCATTTAATTTCACTATTCATTGCGCGTGTAGTTGTAGTAGTAACGATTCTACGCAATGATTCATGAAACCCCTTTAGAATTCTTCGTATCTAATCCGGATCGCTCCCCTAGCTTTCGTCCATCACCGTCGGATCTGTTCTAGATAGATGCCTTCGCCATTGGTGGTCCTCTAAGGATTATCACATTTTACCGCTTCCCTTAGAATACCCCTATCTCCTCCCAGTCCCTAGCTCATCAGTGTTCTTCGCATACTGTTATGTTGAGCACAACAATTTCACGAAGAATTTAACAAGCCGGCTACGGACCCTTTAGACCCAATAAACGTGATTCCCACTTGTGGCGCTGGTGTTACCGCGGCGGCTGGCACCAGTCTTACCCACCACTTATTCGCCTAGTTTTTTAAACTAAGCAAAAGCCTTACATAAGTAAAGCACTTGGGATTCCCCTATCACACTTTCGTGCATTGTAGAGTTTTCGCGCCTGCTGCACCCCTTAGGGCTAGGGCCAGTATCTCAGTGCCCTTCTCGGAGCTACCTCTCTCAAGGCTCCTACTGATCATAGGTTTGGTGAGCCGTTACCTCACCAACAGCCTAATCAGCCGCCGACTCATCCTAAGGCATTGCTTTTGTGAAATATGACATTGCAGACATATTTCTTATCAGATTTTAGACTCAGTTTCCCGAGCTTATCCCTGACCTTAGGGTAGATTATCGACGTGTTACTGAGCAGTTTGCCTCTCTTGCGAGAAGACTTGCATGGCTAAGTCGAATCCCAATAGCAGCAATCTCCCGCAGAATCAACGGGTATTGTGGTCGCTTGATAATTAGGAACTTACTTACTAATCTGCCTTCGTCATACTTTATGAATTTAAAGTATCCACAGAAAGATATTGACTCATTTTCTCATCAAATATCTTGTAAGTTATTTTTGAAATAAAGGATTTATAAATCTTTGCTAAATTTTTGGAAAACTTTATAGAATTAAAATTATTTCTTCATCTCTCTTCTTCTTTTCTTTTCCTTATTCATTCTCTTTCTCTGCCACTTCCATCTCATTTGTCCTTTCTTTTTCCATCGACGCGAAGATCTCTTCATAAAAAAATAAGATAAATATCAGTTTATAAATTTTTAGTTCTGCTAATTCCCCTCAAGTGCTTCATTAACTAATTTATCAGCCATCATTTGAAATTTATTCCCTCTTCGAACATAATTGTACACAACTTTTGTGAAAGTCCTTTCATGATCTTTAACCTCCTGAAATAGTTCTAGCATTTCCGCTGATTTTATTTTGTAAATTCCGTTCATCTGATTTATTATTAATTCCGAATCCATGAAGATATGAACTTCTTTTCTCGTATGCTTGGCAGCCAATTGCAATGCTTTCAATAGAGCTCTATACTCAGCAACATTATTCGTAGCATTTCCAATACATTCATTGTAAGATTCTAATTGGTTCCTATTCTCGTCGAAGATTATGATTCCTATCGCAGCTGCTCCAGGATTTCCTCTCGAGCCACCGTCTGCATGCACATTTATTTTTGACAACATTTCTTCTTCAAGCTACCATTTATCTATGTGAATAATTTTTGTTTCTTTTGCCCTGAAAAATAATTTCTCTGTGATTTCCAAATCCACGCACAGATAATCTTTCAAATCTTGAATTTTATTTTCTTTCCATAGAGCTGCTACCTTGCTTCCATCTAGATTTGAAATTTCAAATCCGAGAAATTTTCCATAGTCACTTAATTTCCCTCTTGACTTTCCATACCTATATGCATTGATTTTATTTCTTAAATCTAAAATGGACTTGAGCATGAAGGGAACTATCTCGACATTATTGATGAAACTTCTTGAAACTATAAAAGGTATATCGAAGTTAAGAATATTGAAACCGACTGCTGAATTGTTTTGGTTTTCCTGCTTTATTTTCCTCCATTCAGCCCAGAATAATTCAAGAATTTTTTTCTCACTAGTATCAATAAAAATTCTGTTGTTATTTTTGTATCTTATACCTATTGCAACTATCCTAGAATCTATTGGATTAATCAGTTTTATTCTTTCCTCTTCACTAAGCTGATTATAATTCTCCAAATTTATCGGGCAAGTTTCAACGTCTACAATAAAATAATTCTCCATGCATATTGAAATCTAAAAAGGTATATAAAGATAACCTCAGATATTACATTCAGGAAGCATTATAATAAGATTTATATATTAGTTAATCATAAACAATTTCATGGTAAAAAAGAGGGGAGCAAAAATTGATGTTAACAAAAACCATAATGAAAAACTTTTGGTCGTGACTATTTCTTTGCTGAGCGCTTTATTAATACTTAATATCGTTACATTAACAGGATTTTCAACTAAATTTAACACAGATTACAGACAGGTTTTTACTGAGAATAATCCATGCGACAGGGTTGGAGGTGTTATCTTCAGAGAGGGAGTTAGTGCAAATCACAATGGCAATAGCGTTATGTTAGAATCTACTTCTGAGGATGCTGTAGCTGTTGAGGTTAATGGTGAAAGTGGAAGTATTAAGTCAGGTCATGAAATCTGGATCAATGGCGTTACTGTTAGAAACTTTGCCAGCAGCGAAGATGATGCCTGTTTAGTATTGAACTAAGATTAATTCTGTTTCTTTTTCTGCTAATTCCTCTAATTGGTTTTCTTTTGTTTCCTCGTATAATTTTGCATCTGCTGTTAATACTGTAGATCTAATAATTCAAAATCGGCTTTGTTTCTAGACTTTCTTGAAACTTCGTCAGCTACCTCTTTCAAGCAAAAAGCCATTGCATCATATGCATTTAATCCCCTGATTTTTCTCTTGGCCTCTCTTTCCTCTTCTGTTACAGGGTCTATATAATTTATAACTACCTCGTAAATTTTACTTAGGGGTATATTATCCACCAACATAATTTATTTAAGATAGAAACGCTTATAACCTTATTTTTTATTAAATACTATGGTGACTCGAGGTTATCCTTTTTAAACACCAGTTTAAAAGGTTGTTCAACTAATAACTTCAACGCCTCGCAGTCACCTCCTAATTTAAGATGGAACCTCTAAAAAAATTAGCTTTAATAATTGCAGTTTTCTTTTTTGCACATTTTATATTACAGCTAGGATTTCTACTTTTAGGATTCTCTGCTGGAATGGAGCACTTCGATAATCCTGATGAAAATACCTTAAAAACAAAAAGCGAATTATATTTTAACGGTTATACTGTTTTAAGTTTTCCATTATTATTCATAGCGGATAGAATGATTCCTTTGGGAATTTTACCTGGTATTTTAGGATATATCCCTTTTATTTTAAATAGTGCTCTATGGAGTTTAGTACTTTATTTTCTAATTAAAAAAAGATTTGAAAAATAGCTATCAGATAATTTATTCTCTGTAAATCTTAAACAATCTCTTATAAGTAAGAATTGAAATCGGAAGAGAGATAATCAGTATTGCAATAGATTCCGCAAATACTCTTTTTGCATTATTGTAATCTATTTTGCATTCTTCTTCTGGCTGGACAAATTCTTCGTTTGCTTCTAAAGGCCTGGCTGCTGGCTTGTAATTGCAGGTCTTAACATCTAAAATATAGGTCTTAGTTGTTTCCGAAATAATTCTTGAAGCTGACACTATTGACATAATTGAAGTTATTAAAAATAAAACAGCGATTGTAACCAACAAGACAGTTTTAACGATTTTTGATGAGTCCATAATAAAAGATCTATTAAACTAGTTTATAAATATTGTTCTATTGTTTTAAATTCTTTTCTTGAAAACCTTGAATAATCCCTGTGATTATTTATTCTTCTTACATATAACCTTCCAAAAATTGTTCTTCTCGCTTCAGTATGATCATCCAGCCTCTGATAATTTATAGAAAATCCTTTTAATTTTTTTAAATCTTCAAGCTTAACAAAGGGCAGTGAGTTTATACTCCTAGACACCAGACCAAATTCTATGCCAAAACCATAATATAATCTGTTTTCATCTCCATGTACTTCTACTTCAGATCCTCCCATTACATTAAGCGCGCCCTTAGAAAAATTTACCCATATATTGTCTTCTGGTTTTACTTCTGCTTTTGACATGGTTATAATATATTAAAGATTAACTTAAATAGATTGTTGTTGTTCAATTATTATATGAAAAAGGTTAATGTAGTTTTTAATAAACTAGAAGAAGAATACGGAAAACAGAATTGGTGGCCGACAATTTCTGCTAATAAAAAATTTGAGATTATAGTTGGAGCTATTTTAACTCAAAACACTTCCTGGAAAAATGTTGAGAGAGCAATCAAGAATTTAGATAAATTTAATTTCTTGAGAAAAGATGCAATTAAGCAAATTGGGGAAGAAGAACTAGGACAATTAATTAAAAGTTCAGGTTATTTTAAACAGAAGGCAAAGAAGTTAAAAGCCACTATAGAATTTTTAGATTCAAAAAAAGAGATTACAAGAGAAAATTTATTACAGGTTTGGGGGATAGGAAAAGAAACCGCTGATTCAATTTTACTTTATGCGTATGATAAACCAACTTTTGTAATTGATTCTTACACAAAAAGAATTTTTTCTCGAATGGGAATAGCTAATGAAGAAATAGAATATGATGAATTACAGAATATATTTATAAATAATTTAGATAACAATTCAGAATTATTTAAAGAGTATCATGCTTTAATTGTTAAATTAGGAAAAGATATTTGCCTGAAAAGAAAGCCGAAATGTGATGAATGCTGCTTAAAAGAAATCTGCGAATATAAAAAATTTAATTCTTAGAAAATATTTTTAACCCTACCCTTTTCGGTTGCTGATGAACACCAAGGTTTCCATTATCTCGCTTAAAAACCAGCCGGTTTATGGGTGTTACTCCTGTTTCTTCTTGAACATATCCAGATTCCATTCCAAGACTTTCTAAAAACGCTTCTTCTTGATCTGTTATTGCAATCCTATCTCTTATTTCTTCTCCATCTCTTATATAAACTATCTCTGGTCTCCAAGAAACTCCGCGAGCAGGATAAGTATGCAATCCATCAAGATGGAAATAAGTTACCCATTTTTCTAAATCAACTTCTCCTTCATATGTTGGTAGTTTTTCTTCTGTAAAATAATTAGAAATTCTTCCCGTTTCTATAATATTTCTGTACCCCGAAAAATAATCTCTTGCCATCTCTAATTTATGGGCCATATATAATAGACTTCTCTCATCTTTAAAAGGGCCTTGCCAAGAAACTAGACGCATATTAAGACGAAATAAATATTTTTCTTTCATTATCTTATTTATGTTCCTTCCATTGTTCTATAAAAATTTTATGGGAGTAAATTATAGCTATTCAAGAATCTATTTCAATATCCTGCAAAGACATCAAGCTTAATTTTTTTAACTAAAAATTCTTTTTTTAATAGGTTGTTCATTTCTTTTACCATTATTGGCGGGCCTGCTATATACCAAATCTTTTTTTCTGGGTTTTTAATATGCTTTCGGATAAAGTCCTCGCTGATTCTGCCTTTTTCCCCATCAAAGTCTTCCTGCTCTGTCATAGTGTAAATTATTTTCAAATTTGAATTTTTTTCTTCTAACGTATCCAGCTCATTTTTGAATGCTGTTCTGTTTTCTGATTTGTTTGAGTACAACAAGATAACTTTTGTTGATAATTTTTTAAAATTTAGGTAGCGCAGAATTCCAATAAAGGGAGTTATACCAATGCCTCCAGCTATGAATGCGATGTCTGTTTCTGAATCTTCGTACTTAAACATCCCATACGGCCCTGACAATATTAATTCATCACCGACTTTTTTCCTGTTTAATTCCTGCTTCCATTTGCTTTTATCTCTGATTATAGTTGCGAACTCAACTGCCTTCTCATGGGGTGAAGAGACAAGAGAAAAAGGCTTTCCATTATTAGGAGATAATTCAATATATCCATGCTGTCCTGGTTCGTATTCAAATCCTTTTGGTTTTTCTAATACAAAAGACTTTGTGTAGTCTGCTACTTTTTTTATTTCCTTTATCCTAACTTTCTTATCTTCTATTACTATCATTTTTTATGGCGCTCCCTCCGAGATTTGAACTCGGGTCCTCGCCTTTCTTTGTCTTTGATCAAACTTTTTTAAAGTTTGGCTCGAAAGGGCGAGATCGTTGACCGGGCTAGACCAAGGGAGCATAGAAATGAAGCCGGTTTTTTTGTTTTTAAAGTTTTGGTTGTATTTTATATTTGTTTGAGATTGAGAATTCTTATAAGTCTTAGTTTGTTAGGTTTTTTAATTGGATTGGAACAAATAATCTTAGAGATTTTTAAGGCTTCTAAAGATATTATTAAAAAATATGAAAATATAAATTCTGCATATGTTGCATTAACCTTGATATCTTTCCTCTTCATATTGATATTGATTCCAATCTTGCTTTTGGTCGGAATTATCAAAGTTTTAATTGAGTTAGCTATCCCTCCATCTTACGCAATATTTATCTTAACGTTTATCCTTTTCATTGTTGTTGGTTTTGTGATTTACAATCTTGCATCAAAGAAGAAAGGTTTAAATAAATCTAATAACGGGGGTATTTCTAATGTCTAAAGAAGAAAAAGCACTTTTGATTATATCAATTGTTGCTGGAATCTTGGTAGGGGTTTTTATAGTTCTTGTAGCGATGGGTATAATCCAAATTGGTTAAATAAATGGGCCCGGGCGGATTTGAACCGCCGACCGCTAGCTCTCTTAGTGAAATCTGGATAGTCATATAAGACCTGCACATCGCTGTTGATTTAGTGCTCTAACCAGACTGAGCTACGAGCCCCTTTATCAGATATATTTAAAAGGTATTTAAAAAAGTATTGCATTATGTTAGTGGGTTTGTTAGGAAAGCCATCGTCAGGAAAATCTACTTTTTTCAAAGCAGCTACTCTGGCCGAGGTTGAGATAAGTGCAAGGCCATTTACAACATTAAAAGCTACTGAAGGAGAGGGATATGTAAAAGTAGATTGCGTCGATAAAGAATTTAATACAAACTGCAATCCAAGATACGGCTTCTGCATCGATCATAATAGGTTTGTTCCAATTAAAATAATGGATGTGCCTGGTTTGGTTCCTGGTGCCAGCGAGGGAAAAGGAATGGGAAACCAATTTTTAGATTCCTTAAATGAGGCTGATGCCCTGATTCATATTATTGACATTTCGGGAAGCACAGATGAAAGCGGGAACATGGTGGAAAGATTAAGCCACGACCCTGAAAAAGACATTAAATTTTTGGAGAATGAATTAGATCAGTGGTATTTGAGAATATTAAAAAAAGGCTGGGAAAAATTTTCAAGAACTGTTGCTCAAGCTAACCTTGATGTAAAAAAATCTTTGGCTAAACAACTATCTGGATTGAGGGTTGATGAAGAGATTGCTCAGGAATCCATAAAAGCTTTGAACCTAAATCATAATCCTTCTTCCTGGAGTAACTCAGATTTATTGAACTTAGCTAGAGAACTTAGGAAAAGGACAAAGCCAATCATTATTGCTGCAAATAAAATCGATATTGAAGGAGCTAGATTTAATTTTGAAAGACTGAAGAGTAGATACGAGATGATTGCATGCAGCGCTGAAATTGAGCTGGCTTTAAGAGAAGCTGCCAAGCATGAGCTAATAAAATATATTCCTGGAGAGGATTATTTTGAGATTGTAAAAGAGAATGAAAGTAAATTAAGCATCGATAAGAAAAATGCCTTGAATTTTATTGAGGAATTTCTTGAGGAAAATAAAACCACTGGCGTCCAAGATGTTTTAAATAAAATTATTTTTGAGAAGCTAAAGTACATTGCTGTTTTTCCTGGCGGGGTAAATAACTTGAAAGATTCCCAAGGAAGAGTTATACCTGACTGCTTTTTGTTAGAAGATAAAAGCACTGCTCTTGATTTTGCATATAAACTGCATAAAGACCTTGGAGATAATTTTGTAAAAGCAATCAATGTTAAAGATAAAAAACCAGTAGGGAAAGAATATAAATTGAAGAATAGGGATGTGATAGAAATAGTTGCTAGGAAATAACAAGTTTTATATATTAACTAAGCATTTTTTAATATATGAAAATTCATCTTCATGAAAAGCCGCAGAATGTTCGTTTGGTTTTAGGCTTTCCTGGTTTCGGGCTTGTTGGAACAATTGCAACTAAATTCCTGATTGAGCATTTGGATGTTAAAAGAATTGGAGAAATTGAGAGTAACAGATTATTACCGTTGGCAGCGATCCATAAAAATAAATTAATTGGTCCTTTAGATTTATTTTATAATAAAAAATACAACATTGTCATTATGCAGACTCTGTCTGAGCTTGCAGGAAGTGAATGGCATATTACCGAGGTTATTGATGAGCTTGCCAGAACTTTAAATGCTAAAGAAATAATAATCTTAGAGGGTTTACCTACAAACGATGCTAAAGACACTAAAGGAAGCATGAAGACTTATTTCTATTCAAGCAATAATATTAAGGCTGGAGAGAAACTTGGACTGCCTCTCTTGCAAGAAGGAATAATGATGGGAGTTACTGCAACTGTAATGTTGAGGCTTGAAGAGGTTCCAATTTCAGTTATACTTGCTGAAAGCCCAAGCAAATTTCCTGACAGCGAGGCTGCTGCAAGAACAATACAGGCTTTAGATAAATACTGGAACATGGATATTGATTACAAGCCCTTGATGAAAGCTGCAAAGAACTTTGAGGTTATGCTGAAAGAGCTAATGGAAAAAGTTAAAACACAGCAAGCTGGCGCTCCTGCTTCGAATGCAAGAAACCCTGATTTGGAATACAT
>CAYJRS010000005.1:10841-28583 GCA_964372845.1 Candidatus Woesearchaeota archaeon
CACAGCAAGCTGGCGCTCCTGCTTCGAATGCAAGAAACCCTGATTTGGAATACATCGGATAATTTTTAAACTAATTTTTCTTTATTTAAACTTATGAACTGCATTGGAATTGAAAGCACTGCGCATACTTTCTCTTGTGCTGTTATTAATGACAAGGGAGAAATCTTAAGTGAAGCTAGAGAGATGTATCAAAACCCTGAAAAAGGGATAATTCCAAATGAGTGCGCTGAATTTTTGAAAAAAGTTAAGGACAGAGTTATATACGACGCTGTTGAAAATTCTGGAGTAAAAAAACTTGATTTAGTTGCTTTTTCTCAAGGACCTGGAATGCCGCTTTCTTTGTGGGTTGGTGCAAATGCTGCTAAATCTCTAGCTGAAAAATATAAAATTCCTCTTGTTGGTGTTAATCATCTAATTTCACATTTAGAGATTGGAAGATTAATGTGCAAAGTAAAAGACCCTGTTTTTATTTTAGCTACTGGTGCTAATACGCAAATAATTGCTTTTGAAGGAAACAAGTATAGAATATTTGGAGAATGCCTATCAATAGGAATTGGAAATGCGCTGGATAAGTTTGGAAGAGAAATAGGATTAGGATTTCCTGCTGGACCTAAAATTGAAGAATTAGCTAAGAATGGAAAATATATTGAGCTGCCTTATGTTGTAAAGGGAATGGATGTTGAATACTCCGGAATAATTACTAGAGCAATTCAACTGTATAGACAGAGAGCTAAAAAAGAAGATTTATGTTTTAGCCTGCAGGAAACCTGTTTTGCAATGCTTACTGAAGTTGCAGAAAGAGCGCTTGCTCATACTGAAAAAAATGAATTGCTGTTAATCGGAGGTGTTGCTGCAAACAAAAGACTGATTGAAATGCTGCAAATAATGTGCAAAGAAAGAAATTGTAAATTTGAAGTTGTGCCGATGAAGTGGAGCGGTGATAATGCTGCTATGATTGCATGGACTGGTATTTTAGAATACAGAAAAAATAAAAAATATTATGATAACTTAGATGTTAAAAAAATAGGAATTAATTCTAAATGGAGGGTTGATCATTAAATTTGGATTATAAAGAATTCGCCTGTGTATCTTCCTTTTTCTCCCCCAGAAATTAATGGTTCTGAGATAGACGTGTTATTTATTTTAAATAATGTTATTCTATAGTTTTTTTCTAAATATTTTACAGTGCCTTCTAAGAATTTTTGTGCTAAAGGTTCTTCATCTTCATTGTACCAATAATCCTCTAATCTTGGCGATAATGGCTGCTCACTTAATCCCCCTCTAATCGCATATATTGTCGATGCTAAATGATGTTGATACTGTGCACCCTTTCCGTTATATGATATTTGCTCTTCTAGCTTTACTCTGAATCTTTTTGTGATTCTATTTCTGGAGAATGCATCCATTACCATTTCTCCTAATAATTTTTCATAAGGGGCCTTACCTTCTTTCATTTTAGTTCTCATAGAATATTATGCCCGAAATTTGGTTTAAAAACCTTATTATTCAGGTCCATAAAGTGCATTTATCTTGTCTTGTAAAGAGCTAGTGTTGGATTCTTGCAAGGAATTATATGAGAAATTAAAAGGGTCATTTAAAAAATTGACAAGATAATCTCCTGGATTTGAGTTTAAAGTCTTTGTATAACCTTCTTTTTCTATTTCAATGAACATTTTTTTGTTAAGGAGGATTTCTCTTTCTATTTCATTTAGATTTCTTTCAGTTCCTTGATATTTAATCGTAACTTTTCTGTCTAAAACATCATTAAAATAAACTAAACTTTTTCCTGGCTTGTATATTAAATCGTTAAGAAGGGGTATAGACCCTGAATTTGCCTCGATAAAAGCTTCTAAGTTTTCTTTTTTAATTATTAAAGCTTCTTTATCTTCTTCTTTCGCACTTTCAATTTGTTCTTCTATTTTTCTGTATGTTATTGTTGCATCCCTAACTTTTGCTGAGGTCTCTTTTCTATAAGGCTCGTCTAGTTCTATTGCAGCTACTGCGTGTGTACAAAAAAGTTGCTCTGGCTTTGTCCACCTTTTATGAATCCCCTGATTAAATATTGACCATTCACAATCACACAGTATATCAATCCTGACTGGGCTTACAAATTTTGTTTCCTCGTCTACTGGTAACCCTATAATCCTTACTCCATGAAGTGTATAATCAGTATAGTCTCTTCCTGGAAGTTTGTGTTCTGTTCTTGATGGGATTCTCATCAAAGACCTATCGCCATAATCTTTCAAATCATATTTCAAGCCTTGGAATTTTTCTTGAGCTTTTTCTGGATGATGTTTTAAAAACCATGCATAAGATCTTCCACGAATATTGAATATTAACGGACGGTATAATGGCCTGTAATCGGGAGTTATTATATGAAATCCTGTCCAAATCTTATTTTGCTGTTTCCTATCTATAATTTTTTCTAATACTCTTACAGTATGAATATGAAGATTAAACCATTCTTCTTTCGCTTTTCCTATTGACCATCTTGCATTTCCCTCAGAGTCTCTAATCCTTATTCTATCGCCGTATCTCCAAACATTATATGCAGTAGGATTTTCTTTTCTATACATTCCTTGATATATTCTTGTTTCTAAAACTTCTGGAAGAATTCTTCTTGTTATCCTTAAGCATTCATTTGATTTTAATTCTTCTACTGCTTGAACTAATTCTTGATGAGAAAGATTTCCTGATTCTCTCATAGAAAGACTGCTACGGATTTCTTTTGCTGTAGGAAAATCAGAGTCAAACCATTTCTCGCTATTTTCTTCTTTGCCGATTATTGCCATTTTAATATTCAAGATAGGGTTCTAAATATTTTGCTCTGGGTGGATGCCTGAGTTTTTTCAGAGCTCTGTTTTTAATATATCTTACTCCTTCTTTTGTTATCCCTATTTTTTCACCAATCTCTTCCAGAGTTTTCGGATCTCTTTCATCTAAACCGAAATAATCTCTTAAAACTTCCGCTTCTCTTTCATTTAAACAAGAAGAAAATACTTTTTCAATTTCGTCTTTAAGTGCATTTTCATATAATTGATGATCTGATGGTTCTTCATTGTTTGCTAAAACAGAATATAAATTGTCTTCCTTTCCATCCTCAAATTCTGAATCTAGTGAGCATGGAACTCTATATGCTGCCAAGGCTGCACGGTCTAATTCATCTGCTGATCCATTATAGTCAAACTCTAAAGCATCTTCTAGATCTCCTCCCCTAGATTTTGCAATCATATTAAGCCTGCAGATTTTATCATGCTGATAATCTGGAATTCTGACAAGGTCTACTTCTGTTCTCAAAGCTTGAAGAATTGCCTGCCTGACATACCAGACTGCATAGCTGATGAATTTAAATCCACGTTCTTCATCAAAACGCTTTGTAGCTTTTACCAAGCCTTCATTACCGGCTGATATTAGTTCTGGCATAGACAGCCCCCTATTTTGATATTGTTGTGCTATACTAAAAACAAAACGCAGATTAGCATTAATAAGATCATCAAAAGCTTTTTTATCTCTTTTTTTTATTCTTCTTGACAGTTCCACTTCCTGCTCTCTTGGTAGTGGGATTGATTTGGCAAGCGTTTTTGCATAGAGTCTTTCAGAGCTGTATTCACTTCTATCGACATGATATACCATATTCATCTTTAAAATCGCATTAAAAAACTTATAAAAACCTATCGATATAGCACTCCCGAAAAGAAATTTATTCTATCCAGCTGATATAAAACATATAAGATTATTATTATTAAAATGAGCAAGGTTGCTATTAAGGCGCATTTCCCTGCAAAGTTAATTTTCTGCCAGCGCACCTGCTCTCGCATCAGCTTCTGAGAGTATCCGAGCTTGTAAGTTCCGGTTTTATCTTTCCAGACAAGATTGTTCTCATCCTTGACTGCAACCATAATTTATTTTCTAAAGAAAGATTTTATAAGCTTTATTGTGAAGCAACTATTGTTTTACTATAGCAAATCTCGAGCCCATTATAGGATTATAAAAGGCTGAAATCTTTAAGCTGTGTAGCACTGTTTCAAGCTGAGGATCTTCTTCTGAAATTCTCTTATTGGATTTCTCTGCTATGTTCAAGATAAAATTATCAAGCTCCTCATTGGTATCAAACTGTATATTAGTCGGGATTAATTCATTCCTGTACTTAACTTCAATATTATTGTAAGAATTACAGATAATTTCTGAAACATCTGGGTTATTTATTAATGGATCCATCTTGCCAAAACCTTTTATATATTTGACTAAATAATATTTTATTTTTTTTAAATAACTGTCTGAATACTTTATCTTGAGATTATTGCAGGTTTTTTTAATCTCATCAATCAGGAAATCTTCTTTTTCTAAAACTCCTGGATTTTTTATAATCTCCTGTTTGAATTTTCCTTTTACATCGTTAAAAATTTTCCAATCTACAGACTCCATTTCAGGCTCAATTATGTTGAACTTTAATATTCCATTTTCCTTAGAAACCTTCTGCATAAAGCTCTCAAAACTTTTCCCTCCTCCTTTGATGTTGATTCCTAAAGGTGCTTGAGTAGATGCTCTAACAGGAGGCGGTGGCGGAGGCGGTGGAAGAGGAATTTTAGACAATTGACTCTTGTCCATCATATATTTCTCTTCCTGTTTTATTTCTATTTTTGGAATTTGTATTCTTATTTTAGCTGTCGGCTTTGAATGTTCCTTTCCAGCTATTAACATTGCTCTAGTAAAACTTTTAACAAACCTAATATCCCTTCTTAACCTTCTGCTTGGTTTTCTTTCAAGAACTTCAAGCAGATTTTCCAGCTCATCAAGGCTTTTTTTCTGCTCTGGATTTGGCGAGAGAAAATGGATTGGCATTATTCTGGAAAGATGTCCCTATGCTGGGGCTGAGAGGCTTTTATATATTTTTGAATTAAAATTAAACCGCGCATTATTGTCTTGTTTTGCTCGACTAAATCAGAAATTTTATTTAAAAGAGGCTTTAGCTTTTCGTCTTCTGTTTCAGCCACCATATACTTGCCGGCTTCCTTAAAGAAATCCGTCATGGATTGAATCTCTTTGGAAGTTGCAGATAGGTTCTTTGAAACTTCTTTATTACTTTCTATTAATTCTACTAATTTCTGCTGCAGTTTTATATTAGAATCAATTAAATGCTGCTGGACAGAAGGTCTGCTTTCTTCTGCTTTCTCTGCTTTCTTAGCCTGTGGCAATCATATCACCTGAAATTGAAATGTGGTTGAGTTATATAAATATTTTGATTGAACATTTCACCTTTGAACTTCAAATTTAATTTTCAAAAGTAACTATCTTCTTGCATTTCATATCTTGATTTGTGCGGAAATTTTACCCTCTATTTTTGGGACTAATTCTCAAAGGGTAAGTCAAACTAAGAAATTACTCCAATAACTGTTAATCATTTCTCCAACCAAATAATCAATGAGCATTTTGTAATGCTTTGGGCTGGCTTCATTAAGATTTGAAAAATCGGCATTAGCCATGGAATCCAAGTATTCTCCCCTCTTTGATTTTCTTATAAAAAATGGCGGATATTTGTCCATAATCAATATATAAATCATTAACAATCTTCCAGTTCTTCCATTCCCATCATAGAATGGATGAATCTTCTCAAATTTATGATGAAAAATTCCTGCCAATACAAAGGGATGAAACTTTATTTTTTTTCTTTATATCTAATCTTTATAAGTTTTACCCTTTGAATTTCATTTTCTATTTTTAGAGGGTAAGAAGGCTTCCACTTACATCTTATAAATCAAATTGTAGGGTGAATTCCTGTTTTAAAATTTGATTTGTTATTATTATAAAGTAGTAGAAATAGAAAGGTTTATAAAGGGATTTTAAGATAATTTAGAATATGACATTAATAGATAAATTAAAAGTTCCAGTTTTCGTTGCTGGATTAGGGCTTGCTGGAATAGCTGGATGCAGTAAAGAAGGAGACATTAGCAAGATTAATCTTGATATTGTGAACAACAAAGGTAAGCTGACAGAGAGTTCTATCGACTGGTTAAAGGCTAGAAATGTAAATATTGATAGTGCTAAAGCATATGATAGAAGATTTTTGCTTACCGGTTATGTTGAAGATATTGTAAATTTATTCAATAGAGGGATAATGCCTGGTGTTGCTAATGAATACAATGGCATGAGGTGGTTCAATGTTAATCAGATAATTGAGTTATATGAGCAGGGAATTACTCCAGAAATTGTTAATGCTTATGATAATAGATTTGATGCTGAGGCAATATCAACTTTCTTTAGAGAGGGAGTAAGTCCTGATTTCGCTAATAGTTATGATAAAAATCTTTTTGATACTATAGAAAAAATTGTTGCTGCAAATAATGCAGACTTAGATAATCAAACTGCCTTGGAATACAATGAAAGGTTTGATCTTTTTGGAAGAGTAGATCTTTATGCAAATGGTGTTTTTCCAGAAGTTGCAAACTCTTATCATAAAAGCTTTTCAGATGATAATATTATTGCACTTTATAAAAGAGGAAGAGTTTCTTCAAAAATAGCAAATAGATATGCTCGATTAAATGAGTTATATGGAGCTAGCATATCTGCTGATGATATTATTAGATTTGTTGAGGATAAAGTTCCTTATAGCGCCGTAGAAAAAAGAGCAAAACAATTAATGATTGATAAATCAATTACGGAGAGATAAAATGATAGTTAAAGATTCTTTTTTGGCGAAGTTAAGACAAGCGTTTAATTTGAATATTTATGAAGTCAAGATATGGACTGCTTTATTGAGCAGGGGGGTTTCAACTGCCGGTGAGCTAGCGGATATAAGTGGTGTACCTAGAAGTAGAAGCTATGATGTTCTTGAAACACTTGAAAAGAAAGGCTTTGTAATAATGAAGCTGGGAAAGCCAATCAAGTATTTAGCTGTCAAGCCTGAAGAGGTTATAAGAAGGGTTAAGAAAAATGTCAAGGAGCATGCTGACAATAAGCTGCAGAAGCTTGAAGAGGTTAGAGGCACTAATTTGTTTGACGAGCTTAAACTATTATTTGATAATGGGATAAATTTAGTTGATCCTTCTGAGTTATCAGGAGCTATAAAGGGAAGGGAAAATATTAATGACCATATTAGTTACTTGCTGAATGAGGCTCAAAAAGATGTTGTGGTTATTACAACTGCTGAAGGCTTGATAAGAAAAGCCGGATGCTTCAGGAAAAACTTGAAGAATCTTGCACAGAAAAAGATAAGTGTGAGAATTGTTGCTCCGATTACTAAAGAAAATATTGACGTTGTGAAAGAGCTTTCAAAGTTTGCTGAAATAAGAAACACTCAGAGGATAAATTCCAGATTCCTTATTGTTGATAACAAAAAAATCATGTTTATGCTGATGCATGACAAGGATGTGCATTCAGACTATGATGCTGCAATTTGGGTTGAGTCTCCTTATTTTGCAAATGCATTGGGCAACTTCTTTAATGTAGTTTGGGATAAATTAGAAGACGGAAGAAAAGTTATTGGGAAATTTAACAGCAAATAACTTTATATATAAAAACATTTGAATGAATTACTTATTTTTATAATATGAAAGGACATACTTGGTATCCCGAAAATAATGGAAGGAAAGATGCACCTTATAAACCCCCTATCCATAATAAAGGAAGGGATTTAGAGAGAAGGACTTATTTAAAAATACAGCACTCTATCAGTGTTCCTGGCCTGCAGAAGCCGATTATAGGAAGCGTGAATGAAAAAGGAGAGATAAGGAAAAATGTTCCACTGGTGATAAAAGCGGTTTCATATCATGAAGAAAAGCGTCGCATAACTAACTATTACTTTGTAGGCAGCGACCATGTATGGTATGCTCCTTATGAATATTTTAAACATCAAGTTAGATCTTGCTTGAAAAGGAAGAAAAAAGATCCTTTAAAGTATCAAGAAAATTCATTTATCTATATTCTTTCAGAAGAAATAAGGAAGAATCCTGATAGATTAAGTGGATGGAAAGGCACAATAGAGAGTATAACCCTTCCAGTTGAAGTTGCAAGCATTGACGACATTCTTTGAATTAATACTCCACTATCTCTAATTCTTTAATGTCTTCAAGGTGTTTTTTATTTCTTGTTATTATTTTGTTTACCCCATTTGATAAATAAATTCCTGCAATGGTGCAATCGAATAACCCTATAACCTTACCGGATTTTTTTAATTCATTTAAAATACGAGAGGCTTTTTTACTTGCATTAAAATCTAAATTCAAAACATTATATGTATTAAAAATGCTATCATAAAATTCCTCCTCGTCTCTATGTTTTAAGTTTTCAAAATCCAGCCCTAACATAAGCTCCAAATATAATATCTGATTTAGAACTACTTCATCATCAATTTCGCTAAACAAAGCTTTTATATCTTTATTTTCTCTAAATAAGTCGATTAATGCAGTGGTATCTACCCCAATCATTTCCTGGATTTCTCCATATATCTTATAGTTTCCTCAACCCTTTTATTGAAGTCCTTTCTAAATTTACTAATTCTTTTTTCTTTTTCTTCCCAATCAATATTTAGATGCTTAAGCCCTCCAGCAAATTTTAATAGAGATTTTCCGCTTCTTTCTTTTCCATTTTCTCTAAACCCCAATATTACGTCTGAGAAGCTCTTGCCTTTAGTTTTGAAATTTTTTAAAAAATCGTATGCTTCTTTTTTAATGGAAATATTCATACTTGTCATGGGTACTCATACTGTGTACTCATATAAAAATGTTTTGGTGGTAATTAACTGTTTATATTTTAATTACGTGGTAATTAACTTATGTGGAAGTAATAGAAATATTTATAAATATGTGGTAATTAACAATTCTTGATTCTGATGGTTTACAGGAAGAAAGTCAAGATAAAGGGCCAGGAATACTGGTATCTTTTTCATACTATTAGAGATGGAGAAAAGTTTGTTAAAAAAGCGAAGTATATTGGGAAGGAATTGCCTGCTAACATAAAAGATATTGAAGAAGAATTCTTGAAAAAAATTAAAAACCCTGTTAGTGAAAAACACATTGCGGAAAGAAAATTAACTGAAGAGGAAAAATTAATTGAAAGCCTTCATCCCTTGGAGAGAAAAGTCCTTCCTCATATTGGATTGAAAAATCTAAATGATGTAATTAAAAAAACAGGTCTGCAGGAGGTTGAAGCTGTTAGGGCACTGCAATGGCTTGAGAATAAAAATATTTTGAAGCAGAAAAAGGAAGCAAAAGAGATTATTGAACTTGGATCTAATGGTAAGAAATACTTGAAAAAGAGGTTGCCTGAAAAAAGGTTTCTTGAAGCGCTTGACACGTCATTGACGATAAAAGAGATTATCAGCAAAACCGGATTGGACAAGGATGAGCTTCATTTCTGTTTGGGTTATTTGAAAAAAAACAACATTATTGAAATTGGAGAGAAAATAAAAAGAATAAAAAAAGATTTTAGCGAGATAAAAGAATCAGAGAATTTTCTGAAAAATATTCCAATAGATTTCTTGAAGTTAAATGATAATGAAAAGAAGACTCTATATGCTCTCAAACAAAGAAAAGACATTGTCGAGATTAAACTTGTTAAGGAAACTGAAATAATTCCTACTGCTTTAGGTGAGAAACTAAAACACCAAAAACTGAATATTAACTTGATAGAGAATTTAACTCCTGATATATTGATTAAAGAGAGCTGGAAAAATAAAAGGTTCAGAAGATATGATGTTTCCTTGAATGTGCCTAAGATTTATTCTGGAAAAAGACATTTTGTAAACCAGGCAATTGATTATGCCAAAAGAGTCTGGATGGATATGGGTTTTGAAGAGATGGAAGGCCCGATTATAAATACAAGCTTCTGGAACTTTGATGCTCTCTTCACTCCGCAAGATCATCCTGCAAGAGATTTACAGGATAGTATTTTTCTGAATAGAAAAGTAGATATTGAAGATAAAGAGCTGATGAGAAAAATAAAGGAGATGCATGAAAATGGTGGAAAGATTTCAAAAGGCTGGCAGTATAAGTGGGATGAGGAAAAAGCAAGAAAGTTAGTTATGAGGACGCACACAACAGTTTTATCAGCCAGAACATTAGCTGAATTAAAAGATAAAAAAGGAAAATTCTTTGCAATTGGAAGAAATTTCAGGAATGAGGCTGTTGACTGGAGCCATGGATTTGAGTTTAACCAGACTGAGGGGATAGTAATTGACCCGAATGCTAACTTCAGACATTTACTTGGGTATTTGAAAGAATTTTTTAAGAAGATGGGATTTGAAAATGCAAGATTTAGGCCTGCTTATTTTCCTTATACTGAGCCAAGTGTTGAAATAGATGTCTATCATCCTGTTCATAAAAAATGGATTGAGCTTGGAGGTGCAGGGATTTTCAGGCCAGAAGTTGTTATTCCTCTGCTTGGAGAAGATATACCTGTGCTAGCTTGGGGTCCTGGATTTGACAGAATCATAATGGATTACTATGATATTCATGACATTCGAGAATTATATAAAAATGATATAAAAAAATTGAGGGAAATTAAAATATGGTTAAGATAAAATGCCAACTGTAAATCTAAACAAAAAAGAACTTGAAAATAGTAGATTTTATAAATACTGCAAACAAGATGATATCAACATGATCCCCAGTGATCCTACGGGGTCGCTGGATGAGTCCAATAGATTTGATTTCAAATTTCTTAAACGTAAGACTTATAAATATGAATTATTGTATAAGATCAGAATATTCCCCAGTGATCCTACGGGGTCGCTGGATGATTCTGTCTTTATATTTTTAAAGAAATCGGAGGGATCTTTTGATGGAAGAAACTTTAGTTTTTCTTGATGAAGGATTTCTCGGTGAGTTAGCAAAATTTTTTGGTGAAGGGAGCAGATTAAAATTTGACAAATTTGAATTTGCAAAGATGATCTCAAAAGAACAAGGTCTTTTTTGTAAACATTTATTTTATTACACGGCTCCTCCTTTTCAAGGTACCCCAATAACAAAAAAAGAAAGAAAAATGAGAGAAGGATATGATTTGTTTATTAAGTCTTTATCAAAGAACAAAAATATAACAATAAGAGAAGGAAGATGTCAAAAAATAATTGACAAAGAAGGAAAGGAAAAATATACCCAGAAAGGAGTTGATACATTATTAACCATAGATTTAAGCCACATAAAAGAAGATTACCCTGCAATTAAAAAGATAATCTTAGTTTCATCTGACACAGATTTCTGTCCTGCAATAAGGGACATTAAAAATAGATATAATATCGAAGTGATTTTACACACTTATTTTGATAGAAAAAGGGATTCTGATTTCTCTTTATCTAATGAATTAATATCTTGTTGCTCCAAATATGTTAAACTAACAAAAGAAAATTTTGATAAAGTGATAATTAAAAGTTTTAAAGGTAACAAAAATGCCAACTGTAAATCTAAACAAAAAAGAATTTGAAAAAATTGTAGGGAAAAAATTGCCGTTAGAAGAATTAAAAGACAGGATATCAATGCTTGGAACTGATCTTGAAAGAATAGAGGAGAATGAGATTATTGTTGAAGTATTTCCAAACAGGCCGGATATGCTGAGCGAGCAGGGATTTGCAAGAGCCTTCAGCAGTTTTATCGGTGTTAAAAAAGGCTTGAGGGAATATAAAGTCAGGAAAAGCAATTATAAAGTCGTAGTTGAAAAAAGCGTGAAAGAAGTTAGACCTTTTACTGCCTGCGCTGTTGTTAAAAATTTAAAACTTGATGATGAAAAGATAAAAAGCATAATCCAAATTCAAGAAAAACTGCATGTTGGCTTTGGAAGAAACAGAAGAAAAGTTGCCATCGGGATTTATCCGCTAGAGAAGATTAAATTTCCAATAAAATTTTTAGCTAGAAAACCTGAGGAGATAAAATTCAAGCCACTTGAAATGAATGTTGTTTTGAATGGAAAGGAAATTTTAAATAAGCATCCTGCTGGAAGAGAATATAAGCATTTGCTTGAAAATGAGAGATTATATCCTGTTTTTATTGATGCCAACGACAATATTTTATCAATGCCTCCAATAATAAATTCTGAGGAAATCGGGAAGGTTACTGAAAAAACTAAAGATGTTTTTATCGAATGCTCTGGATTTGATTTCAATGTTCTTGCTAAATGCTTGAATATGATTGTTACTGCTTTAGATGACATGAATGGAGAAATATATTCTGTAGATATTATTGATGAGAAAAATAAAATTAGCCCTGATTTAAATCCTAGTGAAGAGAAAATTGATATAAAATACGTCAATAAAATTCTAGGTCTTGAGTTAAAGGAAAGTGAGATGAAAGAACTGCTTGAGAGGATGGGATTTGGCTATAGTGATGGAAAAGTAAAAGTTCCTGCTTATAGAGCTGATATATTACATCAGATTGATTTCGTTGAAGACATTGCTATTGCTTATGGGTATGAGAATTTTAAGGAAGAGATACCAAATGTAAGTACTATTGCTGAAGAATCTCCAAGAGCTAAATTCAACAGAAAGATTTCTGAAGTTTTAATCGGTCTTGGTTTGTTGGAATGCAGCAGCGTCAGCTTGAGCAATGAAGATAATTTAAACAGAAAAATGAATGTCAATAATAAATTAGTAAAAGTAGAAAGCCCTGTTAATTCCGACTATGATACTCTAAGAAATTCAATTGTACCTAGTTTATTGAATATTTTATCTGAAAACAAGATATATGAATATCCACAGAATATTTTTGAGATTGGAAAAGTATTTGATGATGTAAATGATAGAGACTCGCTTGGGGTTGTTGTTACTGGAAATTTTACCGAGATAAAACAGGTACTGGATGCTTTATTTTCTGCATTGGCAGTTAAGTATGAAATAAAAGAGGAAGAAAATGGAAGTTTTATTTCAGGAAGATGTGGGAAGATAATTGTCGATGATAAAGAAATTGGAGTCATTGGAGAGATACATCCATTAGTGCTTACAAATTTTAATTTAGAAATGGGATGCTCTGGATTTGAATTTGATGTTAATACTCTATTTGAATTATTTTATTAGATTTCATATTGACGGAGAATTGCACCAGAAAGCCTTGGCTTAAGGAATCTTCTTATTTCTCTACCGTTTGTTTCCTTTAAGATAGAAATCCTTTGTCCTAAGATTATTTCTGAAGCATCACTTATATCCTCTAGATTATATTGCCTTTGATCTCTTGTTGGATACATTGTAAATGTTAAGCATCCAGATATAATTGATATATCCCCCAATCTTTCTTTTATAGGAAACCTGCTTCCCCCATATGTGTCGTTTATTGTAATGTTTTCAAGAACTTCTGCACTTGTATCCTTCATAAATTCTTTTACATGATTTATTAGATCTAAATAATCTGGCCATGCTTCTTCTCCTGATTGGGAATCAAGAAGATCATTGTAAGCTACAGATTCATGGACTAGTTTACTAACATTTATCTGTAGTTCTCGCTTTTCTTTTTCATATGCTTCCATTGATTCTCTTAGTCTTTTACCTACTTCTATAGCTAAGGGACGTATGCTTGTCATAAAATTAATATCTTTAAAAACAGTTTATAAATATTTAGTTCTTAGAGATATAGTTTTTTAAAAACCTAATTTCCCTGCCTTCCAAAGAATATATAAAATAAGTAATGCGATAAATACTAGAACAATTCTTGCATCTATATCCCCTCTTTTATTCATAAGCATATCTCTTATTTCTTTCTTTAAATATTTTATTCTGAAATTTGTATAAAATCTTCTCAAAATCAATAATTTTATTATTTTTTATTTTAACGCCTTCTTTTTCCAGCAGTTTTATTTTTTCTTTAATTTCTTTTCCTGAATTCTTTCCTTTAAATCCTCCAATTAATCCAGAAGAAGAAACTATGCGATGACAGGGAGTTGAGATTGGATTTGGATTTCTTTTTAATGCCTGCCCGACTGCCCTGTATGATTTTGTGTTTAGTTTTTCTGCAAGAACCTTGTAAGAACTAACTCTTCCTTTTGGAATTTGCCTGCATAATCCATAAAGATTTTTAGAAAATTTCATTTTTGACGTAAATAAAATAAATAATCCCCTAAAAGAAAAGAGGATTAAAAATTAAGTTACGGTGAAGTATGCTCTTCCTAGTTCTTTGCTTGTTTGATATTCCTTAGCTAAAACGTAATAGCCGCCATTCCAGCCCGGGCTTGTTAAGCAGTTCGCTACTAATGTGTTTCCAGATTCTCCAAACCTTGGCTTGCTGCACCAGCTTCCGTCGCAGTTTTCAAAGGTGCATGTTCTAACTTCACTGCCGCCAACTTTTCTAAGCTCAAGTGCATTCTTAACCCTGTTTCCATTTGCATTTACCATAACTGTCACTTGGTCACCTGCTACAGTAGAAGGCGTTACTGAGATGTCTACATTTGAAACTGCTGATCCGGTTATTTTATCAAAGTTTACCGCGACTAATGCGACTGCAACTACGACAGCAGCTACTAAGAGCACTGTTTTATTTTTTTGATCCATATTTTACCTCCTTTTTATGATCATATGTTTTTATGTTTTAGCCTACGGTGAATAAAGCTTTATTACCTATTAATTCTCCTGTCCTCATGTTTTTTGCCTGAACATAGTATCTGCCTGGCGTCAATGACGGTGGAATTCTAAATTGAGCGTCGCATTCATTCATTCCATTGTTTTGCCTTTTGCATCTTGTTGCCCTGGTAAAGAACCTTTTTCCAGTGTAATCCCCTGCTTCTGTAAAAACTTTCATCTCTTGTGTGGTTCCGATGTTCCTTATATCCACCTCCAAAAGATATCCTTGCTGTACGTTTGGATTCTTTATCGTTAATAGGGGCTGCTCAACTTCCTTTGTTACATTTCCTGTACCTGTAAACCCGCCTAAATTAAATAATAACGCTGCTAATACGACAATGCCTATTATCCAGAAAATCATATTTTTTTCCATTTTATTTTTTTACTTTTTACCTCCCAGTTTCCTTATATTGTGAATCTTCTATTGTGAAAAATGCCTTGTTCCCAGTGACCTCTCCTGAGGCATCGCTTTTTACTTGGAGATAATACCTTCCATCTGGAAGCAATGAACGTGGAATGTTGAAACTTGACTCGCAATCATAATAACCTGCAGAAACAGAGTTGCAATCGCCTCTTGGTATCGGAAAACCGATTCCTGAATAAGTCTTGTCTGGATAAAATATCTGAAGCCTTGAAGACGATAGAGACTTTATCTCTCTTACCTTTACTACCAGATTTGATCCTGCTTGCACCGTCGGCGTTAAGACGCTCAAGAAAGGCTCTTTTGTTGCTGCTTTGCCTGATTTTGCAACATTCGAAGTTAAAGTATTCATATTAAATAAAACAGCTGCCACAATTACGATCCCTATTATCCAATATATCACCTTTTTTTCCATATTTTATCCTCCATAAGTTGAATCTTGAAGAGTGAATTCAGCTTTTCCTGAAACTCCTGCTACTTTTACTGTGTAAACACCATTTGCCCATCCATCTGTAGGTGTTTTATAGGTTGCTAAAGATGAAGTACATCTGCTTCCACTTCCTTTTCTTTCATAGCATTTTGTTTCGAAGTTGCTTGCCTTTGAGGAGTGCCTAGAATCATAAATGAAAACCCGCTTATTATTTTCTGCTGGAAAAACTTTAACATACAATACAGATCCAGCATCTATAGTGACTGTGTTCCCTATTGGACGATCAAAAAACCTTTCTCCATCTGTTGATAGAGATATAACTGGATTTTCTACTCTGACTGCAGCTCCTGTAATTTTTTCAAAATTAAACAAGAATATTGCTAGTAAGAGAACTATACCTGCGGACACTAATATCTTTCTATTGGATAAATTCGTTTATACCACCTAATAGCTCAAATCGTCATTGATTTATAAATTTTTCTTTTATGGAACATTGACACCAAAGGTTTCCATCTGCCTTCCTTATATAGAAAAATACATAAAGTAGCTAATAAGCTATAATTTGTTTAATTTCTTAAGAGAGATTCATAGAAGGGGATTACCACTATTTCTTTTCCATTAAGCCTTATATGTTCTTTCTTGTCGTATGTAAGAATTAAGCCTTTTTTTACCTTAAATTTCTTCATAAAAAGTTTCAGCGGTTTGATATCGATTTTTGAATACTTTATTTCTATTGGCAATATGTCGCTGTCTGTTGTTTTTACAATATCGACTTCATTTTTATACTGGTCCCTCCAAAAAAACTCTGCATTTAAACCCAATACAAGGCTGGCTTCAAATACATTTCCAATTAATTCTTTTTTTTCAACAATTTCCGGAAGTAAAATAGTAGGATAATACCTCTTGAGTTTTCTCTGCGTTTTTCTCATATTTTTTGAAAAGTTGTAAAGCTTTTTTATCAAGAAAGATTTTTCTAGGTAGTCAAGATAAAGGGAAACGGTCTGCCTTGAAATACCCAAATCTTTTGATATATTTTCGATGTTTATTATTTGACCTGGATTGAACATTATAATTTTAAGAATTTCTTCTAATATTGACGGATTTTGGATAGGCAGAATTTGGGGAATGTCTCTGTAGATAATTTTTTCTATTATGTTTTCTTTTATGTATTTTTTAATAATCTCTTTATTCTCATTAACTATTTCTGGGAAACCGTTGCAAAATAAGAAATTGTTAAATTCCAGCAAGATTTCTTCTTTATACAACTGGAGGTTATCTATTTTTTTACCTTTAAACCGAAGATACTCTCTAAAATTTAACGGATTTACCTTAAATTCAAATAGTCTTCCTGCCAAACTTTCTTTTGATTTTTTTCTGATAAAGAGGGATTCAGATCCTGAGATAATTATCTTTATATTTTTGAAATTGTCATATATCCTTTTAATTTGTTCTTCCCAATTATCCTGCTTCTGGACTTCATCAAAAAGGAATATATATTTATCTTTATTTAAGTCCTTATTCATAATCCTAGCATAAATATTGATTACCTCCCTTATTCGAATGTTTCTAAACTCATCAAAAGAGAAGTAAAAAATATTTGTGGGCTCTGATTTTTGGATATACTCCTGCACTAATTTCAGCATTATCGTTGTTTTTCCAACTCTTCTTAAACCTGTTAAAGCAACAATCTGCTTAGTCCTTAAAAATCTCTTGATTTCAGGATATATTTCTCTAGATTTGAAATCTAATTTAAAACCTCCCTTCCACCACATATTGGTTTCTTCCATGGCGCCAATTATCAGTTGATTTATATTATCTGTCATGTTTGTTTAACATAGTTTAATGATTTATGTTAGTTATACTATTTAAATCTTTCTATATTAAAATTTATAGCGGGGTTTAGATATATCCCAGAATGATCATAAAAGACTATTATTGAATGGTTTTATTAATGACGTTGCCGGAAAATAATTTTTTTCTTTCCAGAGCAGGGGTAAAGGGGATGCAATTCCTTCGAGGAAAGGTGAATGGAAAACTTTGTTGTCCATCAGCGAAGCGGTTAAAAAAGAAATTTTTAAAATTACAGAATTCTTTTTTCTTTTATTTTGGGCTAAACACTTAAATATGACTTCGAAATAATAATCTATATGATGGCTGTTTTCCTGCTATTTCTTGTTGTTTTTGCCAGCGGCTGCATCACTGGAAGCGCTGTGAGAGAATTGAATGGGCCTTTTTTAGTAACTAAAGTCGTTGATGGCGATACTCTTGACTTGAATAATGATGAAAGGATAAGGATGAGCGGGATTAATACTCCTGAAACTGGAGAGTGCTATTATCAAGAAGCCAAGGAAAAACTTGCTG
>CAYJRS010000006.1:0-2112 GCA_964372845.1 Candidatus Woesearchaeota archaeon
TGGGCATTATTCTTATATTTCTAGGAATTATTCTAATAGTCATTTCATCATTGCAAGGGCAGAAAGCAAATGTAAAAAGCGCAGGAGTAGTATTTCTCGGCCCAATTCCAATTCTAGGTTTTGGAAACGATAAGAAAATAATCTATTTCTTAATTGGTTTGGGAGTTTTAATTTATATAATCTTTGAAATATTAAGAAGAGCTTAAGCTAAAGTAGGTTTATTGTTTACAATTTTATCTTCGTATAAAGCATAATTTTTAGCAAGGTTCCAGTCGAGTTGCATTAACTTACTAACAAAATAATTATTTATATTTAATTTAAAGTAATCTGATTTCCCTATCTTTATAGTTTTAATCAACATTCCTGCTTCAACAAACTTAGGAAAAAATATCTTAAGAGAATTATAACTGACATTGGCTCCTTTTGCAATTTCAGTAACAGGATAATTGAAGAAATGATTGTCTATCAGGAAGTCCCAAACTCTTAATTGAAGAGTGTCTCCAAAGTACTCCAAAAATAATAGTTTTCTTTCTTTAGTTTTCATTTTCTTTTCTTTCATTAATTTATGTTTTAAGATGATCGCCGCGACCCGGATTTGAACCGGGATGCCCAAAGGGCCAAGCTCTCAGTTGCATAATTCCAGGCTTCTTCGCGAAACTTTTTTCTTTTTGCTGAAGATTTTTTCTAAAAAGCTTCAGTGCAATACCAGGTTATGCGATCGCGGCTTAATTTAAAAACAAGAAATCAAGTTTATAAAATTTATGAAGTTTCATCACTCCAATAGCTGCGAAGCTTCAAGCCCTTTTTAGGATGTCTCAACGTCATAATCGCTTTTTCTTTAATCTGTCTAATCCTCTCTCTAGTTAATCCTAACTTTTGACCTATCTCCTCGAGAGTCATTTCAGGATAGCCTTCCAAGCCGAAATAATATTTCAATACATCAGCTTCTCTTTCACTCAAAAACTTTAGAGAATCTTTAACTTCCTCTTCCAGCGCATTCGCAGAATATACCTCATCTGGTTGCTGCTGATTTTTATCAGAAACGGTCTCATAAAGTGATCTCTCATCGTTTTCACCTATCGCATCAAGAGAAAGCGGATATTTTTTATCATTCAAAAGCCTTGATACATCAGAAACAGAAACATCAAATTGTTCAGCGATGTCAGCCAAACTTGGCTTTTCTCCAGTTTTTTTCATATAGTCTTCTGTAAAACGTTTCATCTTCAAAAGTAAATCAACTCTGTTTAATGGGAGCCTTACTGTCCTTTCATATACTCCAAGATCCTGCAATATGGCCTGCCTAATCCACCAGACAGCATAGCTAATAAATTTGAATCCCTTGGTTTCATCAAACTTCTCTGCAGCTGTTATAAGCCCTACATTGCCTGCAGAAATTAAATCACCGAGGTTTCTCCCCCCCTTCTCATATTGTTTTGCAATAGAAACTACAAAGCGTGAATTGGCTTCAACAAGCTCGTTTCTTGCCCCAAGATCTCCTGCTTTAACTCTTCTTCCAAGCTTCCCCTCTTCTTCTGAAGAAAGTGGTCTTGAGTTTGCTACTTCTTTAAGATAAACCACCAGAGATTTATCATACCTCCCATCTCTCTCAGAAGGATATTCTGAATCCAGCTTACTATATTTACTATAAGTTGTTCTTCTGCTCATATAAAAATTTTAAAGAAAGAAGATTTTATAAAGTCTATGATAAAAAAAGAAAATAGAAAGTTAATCCATCATCTCGATCTGTACTGAAACAGAATCTGGAATAGGAACCCTCATCACCAACCTTAATGCCCTTTCATCCACGCCAAGATCAATCAGTCTTTTATGCACTCTCATCTCATACCTCTCCCAGCTAGCTTTCCCCTCGCCATCAGGGCTTTTTCTAGTCGTAAGTTTCATTCTTTTAGTAGGCAGAGGTATAGGTCCAGAAACATTTACTTTTGTTTTATTGGCAATGTCAACAATAGCACTGCATATCTCATTCAACTGACCAATATCAGCGCTTGCTAAATTTATTCTTGCTTTTGGCATAAAGATTAAGGCAAAAATATTATTTATAAATCTATCTTATCAAATCGTAAATGCTATTGATATAATCATCAAGGACTT
>CAYJRS010000006.1:2212-27400 GCA_964372845.1 Candidatus Woesearchaeota archaeon
TTATAAATCTATCTTATCAAATCGTAAATGCTATTGATATAATCATCAAGGACTTCTGAATATTTTCCTAATAGTCCCAAAATCCCATTAGGTTTAAGCTCACCACTCTCCTCGTGATTTCTTCTCAATCCTATTAAGTTATGAACAGGGCCTTGCACCATTACAATGTCGTCTAAAACTTTATGCATCTTTTCAACAACGTCGTCTTTTTTAAGTTTTGTTATATCTTCGCTTAAAATATTAATATCCTGTGCTCTTTCTCTTATCATCCTCAAATAATCTTTTGTATAAGGACAAGGAATTTTTTCAGTAACTTCAGCAGCATGCAATAAAATTTGGTCCGTATCTCTTCTCAAATCTACTAACAAATTATTTACAGCATTTATTGTATATTCAACCATTTTTTAACTCCTGTTTTTAAATAATAAAAATAAAGAAATTACTTCTTCACTACGTCAATGCAAACTCCGGCAGCGACAGTGTTTCCAGCATCTCTCACTGCAAAAGAGCTCATGTGAGGAATATCAGATTTCTTCTCTATCACAATGGGTTTTGTAGGCACTATCTTTACTTTAGCAGCATCTCCGTTCTTCAGCATATCTGGTTTTTGTTTTATCACTTGCCCGCTTGCAGGATCGATCTGCTCAATTAATTCCGTAAACTGGCACGCAACCTGCGCAGTATGTATATGGAACACAGGAGTATATCCAGCAGTCAGCACAGTAGGATGATTTAACACAACTATCTGCGCAGTAAATTCTTTGGCAACAGTCGGAACATTTGTAGTATGTCCTAGCACATCCCCTCTAGCAATGTCTTTTTTTCCAATACCTCTCACGCTAAATCCGATGTTGTCTCCTGGCTCAGCTTGCTGTATTTGCTCATGATGCATCTCAATACTCTTTACTTCACCTTCTACGCCTTTTCCTTCTCTTCCAGGAACAATTATTACTTTATCATTAACTTTCAATATTCCGGTTTCAACCCTTCCAACAGGAACAACTCCAATTCCAGTTATATTATAAACATCCTGTATCGGTAATCTCAAAGGTAGATTTGTTGGTTTCTCAGGCAGCTGCAGTAAATCCATCTGCTCAACTAGTGTTTTACCAGTATACCAGCTCATATTAGCTGATTTCTTAGCTACATTATCCCCTTCCCATCCAGAAGTAGCCAAGAATGGGATATTTTCTAGTTTGAATCCGACCTTTCTCAATAAGGTTTCCATATCAGCTTTCACTTTCTCAAATCTTGCTTTATCATATTTAACAGCATCCATCTTGTTAACAGCAATTATCAACTGTTTAACACCAAGAGTTTTGCATAAGAATAAGTGTTCTTTAGTCTGCTCCATAACGCCGTCGGTAGCAGCAACAACAAGAACAGCGGCATCTGCCTGGCTAGTTCCAGTTATCATATTCTTGATGAAGTCTCTATGTCCAGGAGCATCAATGATTGTAAATTCATATTTTGGAGTAACAAATTTCTGATGGCTCAAGTCAATTGTAACTCCTCTTTGTCTTTCTTCTTTTAATTGATCCATAACGAATGCAAATTCAAATCCAGCCTTTCCAAGCTCTTTGGCAAGCTCTCTTAATTTTCTCAATTCACTCTCAGGCAGATTTCCAGAATCATATAATAATCTTCCAACTAGTGTTGATTTCCCATGGTCAACATGACCAATAAATACAAGGTTAATATGTGGTTTTTCTTTAGCCATTTTATGCTTTTATTCTCCTTTTCTACATAAATTTGCTTAATTATGGGTTTAAAAAGGTTTCGTTTACTTAGCGTTAGTGGTGACAAAAGAAAGGCTTAAAAATCAGATTCTTTCATATAATTCTATAATGCCAAAAGCAAAACTAATTTCGGTTGATATGCAGAAGGATTTTACTAGTAAAAGAGGAAAACACTATCAACCAAGGTTTAGTGTGGATTTTGTAAAAGAAACAGTGATCCCATTTCTAAATATGTTTAATATAAAAACTTCAGAAATAATTTCAGATTACAGGCAGCCTCGTCCAGGAGATTTAGATGATAGTTGCAATCCTGGAAAATGGGGTTACAAGTCAGAAATCCCAGAACAAGTTAAAAATCTAGATATCTGGATAAAATGTATGAACTCTCCTATTTGGGTAAGAGAAAACATTGGCATGGCTGATAAAAATCCTGGCTTGCCTTATCAAGACCCAGAAAAATTTACAAAGTGGCTCGAGAGTCAAGTTGGCGCTCCAAATTCCCCAGAAAGAATAATTCTATTCGGTCTTACTTTAGACTGCTGCGTATTGTGCACAGCCCAAGAACTGAAATACAGAGGCTACAGAGTCAACATTCTAGAAGAAGGAACAGACACATATTCAGGAAAACTTGATGAGAAACTTTATTTGTTGAACAACCCACCATTAACAAACTGGATAAAAAGCATAAAGTGGAATGAAGCGATTAGATTATTGTAAATCAATCTTTAATCATTATCATACCAAAGATAGCCATAAAGAAATAGTTATAAAATCAAAAAATTTATAAATCAACCAAGGTTATATATATAGGTAACTTTGGTTAACTGAACATGATTCCGCTAATATTAAGGATAAAGAAGTCAGCGCATAAAGGAATAGCTGTTTCCCAAGATGAAATAATAGAATCTCTTTATAGCATCTTCAATCATGCTGTACTACACGGAGGAACTTCAATTTGGAGATGTTACAAAGGCAATAGGTTTTCAGAAGACATTGATGTATATATTAGCAGAGATTTGGATAAGGTGGAAATTTTTTTCAACACGCTTGTAAGAAATGGTTTTAGAATTGAGAAGAAAAAAGTAACCAAGAACAGCATATTCTCTGTTCTTTCCATGAACAGAAACACTGTAAGGTTTGAAGCTATATTCAGGAAAATTGACGGTGTGCTGAAAGAATATGAAACTGCAGATGGAAATTTCATAACAGTCTACACTCTAACACTAGAAGATTTAATAGCAGAAAAAATTGAAACATATTTGAAAAGGCTCAAAATAAAAGACCTCTATGATGTATTCTTTTTACTGAGATATGTAGAAGATAAAAAAATAGTTCAACCAAAGTTAAAGAAGTTAATAAATAATTTTAAGAAACCTGTAGACGAGAAAGAATTAAAGATATTGATTCTTGAAGGGTTGATTCCGACAGCAGAAAAAATGATAGCTTATATAAAATCCTGGAGTTAAAATGGGAAAGGAAAAATATCAAAAAATTATAGAAAATTTATTTAAAAAGAGCCCTGTAGTAAATGCAAAATCAATTGAGAGGATAATAAAAAATAAGAAAATAATAAAGCAGTATACAAAACAATTCATAAGAAATCTTATCATTAAAGGCAAGATAAAGAAACTAACCAAAGGATATTATACAAAGCATGACGACATCTCTCTGGCTGTTTTTTGCTTCAAGCCCGCATATCTAGGATTGCAAGACGCATTAAGTTTTCACAATCTCTGGGAGCAAGAAACTATTCCGATTGTAATCAGTGCAAGAAAGATAAGGCCAGGAATAAGAAAAGTATTTGGCAGTAATATTTTAGTAAAAAGAATAAATAAAAAATACTTGTTTGGCTTTGACTATTACAACCAAGGTAATGTTTATTTGCCATACTCTGATATAGAAAAAACATTCATAGACATGATATATTTTAGGGAAAAATTAAATAAAGAAACTATTAAAAACATCAAAAAAAGAATGAATCAAAAAAAATTAAATTTATATCTAAAATCATATCCGAAAGTATTTAGGAAAAAAATCCTGAACGCGTTAAAGTAAGTTTCTAAATTAGTTACCCTTCAATTTTCAATCCTTTTCTCTCTCTAATTTTCTTTATCACTTTCTCTTGCAACTCTTTCGGAAGTTTCTCAAATTTCTGATCAACTAGAAAATGACTTCCTCTTCCACCAGTAGCAGATCTTAAATCAGAAGTAAACCCAAACATCTCAGCAACAGGCAGCTTGCATTTGACGCTTATCATCCCGGATTCAGAAAGAACATCAAGCAATTGCCCTCTTTTATTCTGAATTATCTTGCTCAGCTCTCCAAGGTATTGATCAGGAGCATCTATCTGCAAAGTCTGCAGGGGCTCGAATATAACAGTGTCAGCATTCGCCATCGCAGCTCGAATTCCATCTCTTACAGCAGGATATACTTGCGCAGGCCCCCTATGGATAGCATCCTCATGCAGCTTCATATCAGTTATCCTGACTAAAACTTTATCGCAAGGCTCTCGGGCTAGTGGTCCAGCATTCATCACCTGCTCAAATCCGTCGGCAATCAGGTCTATTACTTCATTAATCTGCACTATCCCTCTGCTGTTATCGATCATCATGTTTCCCTTGTAAATCTCAAAAACCTGCCTAGATTCTTTAGCATCCATCCCTAAAGAAATAAATTTATTCCACAGCATTTGATCCTTTTTTTTAATTCTCCCCTCGGATAATTCGCCTTTTTTAATCATATCATAAATATTATCAGCCAAAGGCTCTACCTTGAAGAAAAATAAATTATGCTTGTTAGGAGTCTTTCCTTCAGCCTCAGCACTTTTTTTAGTCACAGTCTCTCTATAAACAACTAGAGGAGGAGAAGTTACAATCTCAACTCCTTTTTCACTTTTAATCCTGTTTTCAATAACCTCTAAATGCAGTTCACCCATTCCATGCATCAAATGCTCTCCAGTTTCCTCATTGATCTCGATGATTATCGTCGGATCTTCTTTATTCACTTGTCTTAAAACTTCAATTAATTTCGGCAGATCACTCGGTCTTTTAGCCTCAATTGCTTTTGTAACAACAGGTTCAAAAATATGCTTGATAGCTTCAAAAGGTTCAATTGAATTCTCAGAAATAGTTTCGCCTGCAAAAGTATCTTTCAAGCCTACTATCCCGATAATGTTTCCGGCAACAGCCTCGTCAATCTGCACTCTTGCAGCCCCTCGATAAATATTCAGCTGCTGCACTCTTACTCTTTTCTTCGCTCCATTCAAATAAATTTCTTCTCCTTGTTTAATGGTTCCAGAAAATAATCTTCCAGCTGCAATCTCGCCAGCATGCTTGTCAACAACGATCTTAGTAACAACAAAAGCTAATTCCCCTCGAGGATCGCAGCTTAATAAACTTTTTCCGACTTCGCTTTCAGCGTCTCCATGCCATATTCTAGGAATCCTATATTTTTGAGCTTGAACAGGATTTGGATGATGCCTAATAACCATGTTTAAAACAACTTTGTGCAGAGGTGCCTTTTTCGCTAAGTCGCTGTGCTTTTCTTCCATGTAAGCATCTATGACGTCTTTAAAAGTAATTTTGCTTCGCTGCATGTAAGGAAAGCTAAGAGCCCATTTATGAATCGCACTTCCAAAAGAAACACTTCCATCTTGAACACTAACCTGCCATTTATTTTTAAATTCTTCAGGAGCCAAAGCTTCAATTAATCTGTTAATATTCTCGATAACAGAAATAAATTTTTGCTGCATCTGCTCCGGCGTCAGTTTCAATTCTCTAATTAATCTATCAACTTTATTAATGAACAAAACAGGCTTAACTCTTTCTCTCAACGCCTGCCTGAAGACAGTTTCAGTCTGAGGCATAACACCTTCAACAGCGTCAACAAGTACAATAGCACCGTCGACCGCTCTCATCGCCCTAGTTACATCTCCACTGAAATCAATGTGTCCAGGAGTGTCAATCAGATTAACCAAATAATCTTCTCCCTCAGAATTATGCACCATATTTACATTGGCAGCATCGATTGTTATCCCTCTGGCTTGCTCATCCTCGTGAAAATCCAAAACAAGCTGCTGCCCTGCTAGCTCTTCAGAAATCATTCCAGCGCCAGCAAGCAGATTATCAGAGAACGTAGTCTTACCGTGATCTCAGCACCTTTGTAAGAATTAATCTTCACAAAATATATGCGCAGCAACACCCACGTTTCTAATTTTCTCAGGCTTTCTCATCAGCTCTAAAATTTTTTTGGTTATCTCATCAGCCATTTTATCTTCTGATTTTCTGTTCGCTTTATAAGTTTTACTCTCACTATAAAATTTTCATAATTTCATAAAAATATTAATTTAATTACAACAAACCCTATCAAGCATCCAACAGTCAAGAAAGGCATTGCCGGATAATATTTATTTTTCTCGCTTTTAATCAGCAAATATGTTAATGCTAAAGTAGAAGTCAAAACTGAAATTAAAGCAAACCATCCATAAGTTTTAAACAGCACTCCTGAAAATAGCAACGGAAATCCCAAATCCCCCCCTCCCAAAATAGCAGACTTGTTTCCATAAGGAATAAGCAGACCAGCAAACAATTTTATTCTCGCTTGAAATTTCGCCAGCCTCACCATATGCTTCGTTCTCCAAACAGCAATGTAATCATATATAGAAATTAAAAATAAAATAACCACTATGGATACAACATTGACTACAGGAACAAAAATTACAGCCAACCCGCCATAAATGAACAGCTCAGAAAAATTATGCACTATTATATTGCTTCTAAATGTTTTCAAGCTCGCAAAAATAAAAGCAAGAACCAAAGCTAAAATTTGATTTACAAAAGCATTGAATGCAATCATCAGTGTAAAAAAAACACTCAAAAAAAACCACAGCTTCCACAATCTCATAGCCTGAAGCTTAAGCAAAATCAAGGCAAGTGTAGTGGCGATTATCAAGGCAAAAATAATCTGCAGATAACTCGTCTTTTCCTTAATATCAGGCCTTTCAATCCCGTAAGGCAATTCTTCAAAACCTTCTTCTTTAACAACAACTTTTTTAACAATCTTTTTTCCATCCTCTATAACAACCTCCTCTTTTACAACTTCCTTAATAGTAATGTAGTTGCTGATTATTTTCAATCCGACTATTTGTGTAAAGAGAAAAAGTAATATCAAAATAATCGTAACCCTTAAGATATGCTTCATCCAGCATGAAAAGAAGATTTACTATAAAAATTAATCGATAAGCTTAAATATTTCCAAATAAATTATCGTAACATGCCCAACCAGATAGAGGTAAAACATCTTTCTAAGAGCTTTGGAAAACACGAAGTATTGAAAGATATAAATTTAGAAATCCCAGCAAGAAAAATTTTCGGAATCATTGGTCCCAGTGGATGCGGGAAAACTACGCTTTTAAAAACAATGATAGGATTTTGGGATGCTGATGCAGGAGAAGTTTTGTTTGAAACTCGCAACTTAAAAAATCACGGTAAGTTCATCAAGCAGATTGTTGGTTTTGCAACTCAGGAAAATTGCGTCTACTCAAAACTAACAGTTCGGGAGAATTTAGAATATTTCGGAACTCTGTCAAACGTGCCAAGAGCCACTTTGTTATCAAACATAAATAAAGTTATTAAGTTCGTCCATTTAGAAGATTCAACAGACGAGCTTGCAGAAAACCTATCAGGAGGAATGCAGCGTCGATTAGACATTGCATGCGCATTAATCCACAATCCAAGAATTTTAATTTTAGATGAGCCTACAGAAGACCTAGATCCAATTTTAAGAAAAGATATTCTTGCATTAATAAAAAGAATAAATCAAGATGATACAACAGTAATAATAACTTCACATTTACTTCATGAGGCAGAGCAGTTGTGCGACGAGATCGCAATTCTGCATAATGGAATGCTGTTAAAGTGCGGCACTCCAGAAGAATTAAGAAAAAGTTTTTCAAAAGAAGACGAAATTCATTTAATAACATTAAGAAGGCAATACACAGATTTGGTAAAAAAAATAAAGTCAAAAGATGTAAGAAAGATAGAAAAAGCAGGTAACAGATTACTAATAAGAACAACAGATGCTGAAGACACATTGGAGAAAATTCTAAAAGTGATAAAACATCAGGGAGATAAAATAGTGGAGATAGATGTGAGAAAACCATCATTAACAGAAATATTCGAAAGTTTGGTGAAAAAAAGTGGTGAAGCTCCTAGAGGTCATTAAGAAGAATTTCAAGATCTTGATAAGATCGAAAAGCTCAGCCTTGATTATATTATTCGGTCCTTTATTATTAATCTTATTGGTAGGAACAGCATTCAACACATCAGCATTCTACGACATAAAGGTAGGATCCTATTCTTCAAATTACAATGAACTCTCAGACTCAATTTTAGAAAAGCTTCAAGAAGACCAATATAAGGTTTTCAAAGCAAAATCAGAAAAAAATTGCATCGACGGGGTTAAAACAGGAGCATATCATCTCTGCGTTATAATTCCAGAAAATTTAACAGTATCGCAAGAAGCAGACAACACTATCCAAGTATATGCAGATCAGTCAAGAATGAATCTGGTTTTCGCTATCCGCTCAGCAATAATTGACAAAGTAGGAGAGAGATCAAAGGAGCTTTCTGAATCATTAACGTCGATAGTAGTTGGACAGTTAGAAGCTGCAAAATCCTCGTTAGAAGAAAAGCAGGCAGTTGTAAAAACTTTAAAAGACAGCAATGAGCAGTTCACCTCAGGATTAGTAAACATTGAAACAGAAGTTAAAAATCTGGATTTAGGCGAAGACAACATAATAGGGCAGTTCAAGAACAAGACAGCAGAATTAAAGCTGCAGACAAATGATACAAGAACATTGACAGAAATCGAGGATATAATAAAGGTTTTAGAGCAAAAAATCTCAGCAATAGAATTAGCAAGCAATACAATTGCAAACACCGTTCCTGGATTAAAAGAAAAAGCCATCGCAGAATCATCTCAGCTAGTCGAATTAGAGAGGACATCAAGCAAGATTATTTCAAGTGTAGAGGCAATTAAAGTCAGGGATGTAGAAACATTAGTCAGCCCAATTAAAACAACAATGCATGCTGTGTCGGCAGAAAAAACCCACGTAAATTATTTATTTCCAACCTTGATAATGATGGTGGTTATGTTTGTCTCTTTACTGTTATCAAGCATCACAGTTATCAGAGAAAAAATATCAAGAGCATACTTCAGAAATTATATTAGCCCCACTAGAGCAGTTTTATTCATAGTAGCAACATTTTTAACAAACATTTTAATAATAGTCCTTCAGTTGGCAATTGTTCTTTCAGTCATGCTTTTCATCCAGCCCGAGCTTTCAAATACATTATTAAATATGGGAGCAGCAATTTTGATCATAACAAGCTCGTTTATTCTATTAGGAATGATCGTAGGCTATATTTTCAATTCAGAAGAAACATCGACTGTGGGAGCAATTTCATTAGGCACATTATTATTATTTTTCTCAAACACAATTGTCCCATTAGAAACGCTTCCAAGTTCAGTGCAGACAATAGTTGATTTTAACATGTTCGTAGTCTCTGATACAATCTTAAGAAACATTATAATCTTTGGAGTAGGATTAAAGGAATCTTTACCAGAAATGCAGATATTACTTATCCATATAGCAGCATTCGTAATAATAATCGCAGCAATTTACAATGTTAGCAGCAAAATGTTCAACATCAAGAGATATTTCCATAAATAAAAAACTATTTATACTTTTAAATAAAATTCTATAAAATATATCTCTAATTAAATAAAACCATTAAAAGACAAATAAATTCTTTATACTATGTTAAATAGATACAGATTGATAATCCTGGCAACAATCGTTGCAATATTTTTTACTTCCTTAGTTTATCTAATTCCAAATTACAGCAACCTTTGGTTCAGTCTAGAGTTCATAATCTTGCCCATAGTCTATGTTATCGGATATGAAATTTTAATGGAAAAACAAAAACAGGAAGAGGATAATGAAAAAAATAGAATTTACCGAGAATTAAATAACCTTGAAAATAGATATTTAAGATTGAAGAATAAAAAGTTATAAAAATCTTCTCCGTCCTAATCTTTTCAAAGATTTCCTTATCTCCTCAATCCCTTTAAGAAAAGGATCTTCAGAACGTATGGACGGTCTTATTTTAGGTTTTTTAGGAGGCATAAATAAAGTAAATATTTTTCATAATTTAAATCTTTTCATTTTATAAATAAAAAACTATTTATACCTCTTAATTAGTTAAATCCTATAATGGACAAAATAGATCCCTGGGACGTAAAAGAAGTAAAAGACTATAACAAGCTGATGAAAGAACTAGGGGTAGATGATTTCTCTCCATTCGCAAAGAAATCAAAAGACGCCCCTCTAGAAATAAGAAGAAATTTAGTTATAGGGCACAAAGATTTCAATAAAGTTTATGATTGCATTGCAAAGAAAAAAGAATTCGCTATCCTCACAGGCTTAATGCCCTCGGGAATTTTCCATTTTGGGCATATGTCTGTCATCAACCAAGTGATTTATTATCAAAGTATTGGAGCAAAAATTTATCTTCTCGCTGCGGATTTAGAAGCACAACTAACAAGAAACATACAACAAAAAGAGGCAGAAAGAATTGCAATCGAAGAATATCTCTTAAATTATATAGCATTGGGATTGAAAAAGAAAAATCTAACATTTTATTTCCAGACGCAAGGCCCAAAAAAATCACAGGATTACATGAACCTAAGCAAGTTAGCATCAGCAAAAACAACTTTCAATGAAGTTAAGACAATTTACGGAGACATAACGCCACAAAAATTAATTTCAGCATTAACACAAACAGCAGATATATTATATCCTCAATTAGAGGGGGTGAAAACAACTTTAACGCCGATAGGATTTGATCAGCTTCCTCACGCAAGTTTCACTCGTGACATAGCTTCAAGAATGAATTTCTTACTTCCTGCATTTACATTCCATAAATTAATTCCGGGGCTGCAGGGACCAAATACAAAAATGAGCTCGTCAAAACCAGAAAGCTACATTAATTTTAGCGATGATGAAAAAACAGTCGAACATAAAATAAAAAAATATGCATTTTCAGGAGGGCAGCCGACGATAAAAGAACACAAAGAAAAAGGAGGCAACCCTGACATAGATGTGAGTTTTATCTGGCTGAAATATTTGTTTGAAGATAATGATAAAAAACTAAATGATATAGAGCAAAATTACAAATCAGGAAAATTATCGACGGGTGAACTGAAAGAAATCCTTATAGGAAAAATCAACACATTCTTAAAGCAACATAATCTAAAAAAGGAAAAAGCAAGAAAACTTCTGCCTAAAATTCTCAAAGAATAGTTTCAGAAACTTATTAGAATTCAAAGGGATTCCCCAGAGAAATTTTTTTATAACAATCATCTATTGCACTCTTATAAACAAGACTATCCCAACTCGTATCAAAGTGGTCAATCCTTGCTCTATATTTCTTAATAAGGCCTGCCCTTTTCAATGCTCGCGTATTTCTCGGGGGGTTATGCATCGCTTGTTCTATCATAGCATCGGTAACAATTCTTTCAACATGCCCAGCATCCTGTAAAGAATAAAATAATCCTTTCTGCCTCGTCTCAATATCCTCTCTATTAATATTATGATATTCCAGTGCAACACTCTTCACCCATGGATGATGTAATGGCAAATTCTCAGCTCTCATAAATTCGTCCAACAATTTTTTCTTCAACACCCAATCAGCCCATCGCAGCTCCAGAGGGTCTTCTTTCAAAACTTCTAATCCATACATCCATTTCCCGAGTATATCGTCAGTAACAGCATCTTTTCCAGCATATTGCATTGCCTTTTCTAAATACACTTCCAAGATTTCTATTGCACTCATGCTGCAAGATTTTCCATTAAAAATAACAGGCACCTTCACGCGACAACTAACATCAGAAGAAATACTTCTAAAACAATTATCCAAACTCATTGAATCATCGAAAGTAAGTTCAGGTAACTTTCTATCTTCTGATAAATCTAAAACCAAACAGGTCATTCCTATTTTTAGGTACGCAGCAATTTCACTCATATTTGAATCCCCAAAAACATGCGCTCTGCAATTACCACTTCGATAGAACTTATTGAAATCATCTTCGCAATCAGGAACAATAAGCATACGTTTATCTAAATATGAATTGTGTTGAGAAATTTTATAACCCCCTTTCATAATCCTCCCGCTCCCTGTAAAAATTTGCCGAGCTACAAAAAAAGGATGTAATAATTCATATTCAATATCTCCTTCATCCATCTCCATAAAAGGAGATAAAGAATAATTCTCATGGCAACCACAATGATGACCATAAAAGTCGCTGTTAGTCTTAAAAAGTCGAAACATTGGTAATTTTTGAAGTAAGACACGTTCACCAGCTTTATCATGAGCAACAATGTCTTCAAGAGTTGAACTCAAGCATTCAGGTGTTGCATATTCAGGATGTGTTGCAGCCTTTGCTTCCATTGCATGCCCCCCTGAACCTTTAGCATTAACATAAACCTTTCCTCCGTTCTCCAAAAACCGCTGGGGTAAAACCCGAACAAGAGTAGCATATCTATCTCGTATCCTACTATCATTCAAAGGCATAAACCCATATTCAGTTTCCAATCCGACAATTCTGGGCTTCATAAAAATCCCTTAGTATTTATTTAAAATTTCCACTATTTAGGAAAGGAAGTTGAGAATCACTTTCAGGATTTACTCCTCTTAGAATTTCAGCTACTTGCTCATGACCGATAGGCATCACTAAATATCCGCCAGCATTCCATTCCTTAATTCTGCTCCAGGATTTCCTTTCATCTCTTTCACTTTTAACACTCAAATAAAATCTTTCTTTAGAAACTCTTGAAGAAATTTCTCTTGGATCTTCTTTCATTCCATTTCCGGTATCCAAATCTAAGACAACTAAATCATATTTTTCTAGATTATGCTCTAATATTCCTCTTGAATATGCTCTCTCCCACCTGCCAATATTAATCTCTTTATCCAATTTTTCTAAATTAGAATAATCGTCGATAAAAAGGATTTTGTAATCTGTCATTTTACTTTAATTAATATCCTTCTATCCCACCCATACCACCGTGAGGCATAGAAGGCATACTCGAAGTTTTACTATTTCCAGAAGCTGCTATTATGTCATCAATCCTCAATATTAATTCAGCAACTTCAGAAGCAGATTTTATAGCTTGAGTTTTAATCTTCAGCGGCTCAATCACTCCATTGTTCCATGAATCCTGAACTTTTCCGGAAAATACGTCGATGCCAGCCCATTTCTTTCCGGCGTCATGGCTCGCTTTTAATTCAGTTAAAACATCAATAGGATCTAATCCTGCATTCTCAGCTAAAGTTCTTGGAATAACTTCAACAGCGTCGGCAAAAGCTAATACAGCCAGCTGCTCTCTTCCACTTAATTTATTTGCATATTCTCTCAATCCTCTAGCAACCTCAACTTCAATGGCTCCTGCACCGCCGACAACTTTTCCAATTTTCAAGCTTGCAGCAATGTCTCCAAGTGCATCAGTAACAGCCCTTTCAACTTCATCAACAACATGCTTGGTTCCTCCCTTTACAAGTAAAGTAACTGATTTCGGATTTTCACATTCGCTAATGTAAGTCATTTCATCGTCGCCAATTTTAATTTCCTCAACTTTTCCAGCCTTTCCTAATTTATCAGATTTTAAGGCATTCAAATTGCTAACTACCTTCCCTCCAGTAGCTTTCGCAAGCCTCTCCATGTCACTTTCCTTTACTCTCCTGACAGCATAAATTCCCTTATCAGCAAGCAAATACTGTGCAACATCATCTATTCCCTTTTGACAAATAACAACATTAGCCCCACTATTAACAATTTTATCAACCATCGCATTTATCATCCTCTCTTCCTGATCCAAAAATCCTTGCAGCTTCTCAGGATCATCTATCTCAATCTTAGCATCCATCTCTGTATTCTTAATTTCAACAGCAGCATCGAGCAAAGCAATTTTCGCATCTTCAATTTTCTTCGGCATTCCGCTATGCACTCTCTCTTTATCCAACACAACTCCGTCAATTAATTCAGAATTCTCTATTCCATCGCCAACTTTTTTCTCAATCTTTATATCCTCTAGATCAACTTCATTATCCTCGATTATCCTCTTAACAGCTTTGACACACAGCTCAGCTAATTTTTCCTTAGCATTCTCAGCACCCTTCCCAGTCATGGCAGTCATAGCAATTTTATTCAAGACATCTTCGTCATCAACATCAACGTTTTCAGCTAATTTCAACAGCAATTCTTGAGCCTTATCAGCAGCTAGTCTAAAACCTTTAGTTATAACAGTGGGATGAATATTTTTATCAAGCAAGTCTTCAGCATTTTTCAGCAACTCACCAGCAAGAACAACAGCAGTAGTAGTCCCGTCTCCAACCTCATCTTCCTGAGTTTTAGCAACCTCAACAATCATCTTAGCAGTCGGATGCTCAATGCTCATCTCTTCAAGTATTGTAACACCATCATTAGTAACGACAACGTCGCCGGAGGAATCAACAAGCATCTTATCCATTCCCTTAGGACCAAGAGTAGTTCTCACAGTTTCAGCAACTGCCCTTGCAGCAGCAATATTATTTCTCTGCGCATCTTTCCCAATAGTTCTTCTCGTATCCTCAGGCAAAATAAAAATTGGTTGTACATTCTGTGTCATTTTCATTCACCTCCTAGCTTTAATCTTCTTTGTGTTGCACGATCTTGAGCCATTATTGCTCTTGCTCTTTCTTGCCCTTCTTGAAATTGTCTAAGATATTTTGTTAATAATTTATCAGCTCCTTCCTCAACAGTATCTCCTGCATTTACCTTATCAATTAAAGTTTCTGAAGGAACAAAGGAGATTTCTTTTTCTTCTCTTTGATCTGCTCTAACATATATCCTTCCATCCTCTATCCTTTGTTGTAAAAATCCCAAATTTTCAGAGGGAACAGACTCACCTTTTCTGAAAGAGCGAATTAAATTTTTTCTTTTGCCATCAACTGCAACATTTGTATAAAAATCTGTTAGGATATATCTATTAGGAAACTCCATTATATCATTAAAATCTTCTACTCTTGTATATCTCGACATTTTAACCCCAAAACCCAACGAAGTTAGCTTAAGGATGGTTTTTAAACTTTTCTACAATCAAGAACAGGTAGCGGCAGCAATAGGTTTCTTAGTGTCTGGATTACTTCTGCATACACCAGAAGCTAGTTTAGGATAAACCTCTATCTCAGTTATAGTGCCAACAGTAGCAGGAGTAACGGTTTCAAGATATTTTTTTCTCTCCAAAGGCTGAAGGGCATCACTCTTATCAAAAGATTGTGCACCACTAGATCCAATAACTCGAATATTAACTCCAGTAAATGCAATATCGCCATCATTATCAAAAGTAACAGAAATTCTGTCATTGAGAGTTTGAGCGCAGGCAGAATCAATCCTAACTTTAGCGCTCAAGCAATCTAATCCCTTGGAAATATCCTCTCCGCCTTTCTCAAGGCCTGGCTCGACAACGCTCCTCTGCACCCAGCTGCTTATTATCAAGAATAAAGTGACAGTAAAAGCAATTAACAGTACAGAAGCTATCAATGGTGAAATACCTCTTTTATACATAACAATTCCAATAATAAATCTACTATATAAATATTACTGAGTTTTTTTAATTTTTTAAGAATGGAAAATTATATTAATTCAACAAATATATTCAATCATAATGTCAGTAAAGTGGCCTGTAACAGAATGGGGCAGCGTAGTCATAAAGCAAGATGCTCCTGTAAATCTAAAAGCATTGCATAAATCACTTTACGAATGGGCTCAAGACAACAAATACTTCTTCCTCGAGAAAAATTTCACAGAAAAAGGAAAAAGCCACGGCAAAGAATTTGAAATCGTTTGGGGTTTTGAAAGAAAGGCCACAGAATTTGTTAAACTTAATATCAACATGGCAATATGGGCATACGGCATGAATCCTGTAAAAAATAATAATGATATTTTGCAGGGACGTGTAGAGGTTGTTTTTGATTCAAATATCGAGATGGACTGGCAGAATCGGTGGGAATCATCTCAGTTCCAAAAATTTCTAAGATATATTTATATTTACTATCTGAAGAAGCAGTACTTCATTGGATATGCTGGAAAGTGCTGGGAGGAAACATACAGCCTGCACGCATTAGTAAAATCTCATCTAAATCAGTTTTCTTTATTTTAGAACAGATAAATTTATTAAGAAAAATATACTTTAAAAGAGTATGAGTGAAAAGGATTTCATAGCAAGAAACATCAAGGTAAGGCAGCAGGCAGTTTTCGACATGGCTGATCTATACAAGATAATGTTTCGATGGTTTTCTCAGCACAATTATGATTTCCAGGAAAAGCAGTATATGCAGCGTCAATCGCCGGACGGAAGCAAGCATTTGGAAATAGGATGGGAGACAGCAAGAAAAATCTCGGATTACATAAAATTCAGAATCGATATAAAATTTCTTATAATTGGATTGAGCAACGTAGAAGTTGATATAAACAGCATGAAGAGAAAAACAAATAAAGGCGACGTAGAAATGCGCTTCACAGCATGGCTTGAGCTTGATTATGAAGGGAAATGGGAGGGCAATCCAATGACTAAGATGTTAAGGGAATTTTATAATAAATGGATAATAAAATCAAGAATCGAAGACTATGAAGCAGAGCTGCACGAAGAATTATATGAATTAATAGGAGAAATAAAATCCTTCCTCAACCTTTATAAGTTCCAAGGGTTAGAAGCGCAAACATAGAGTTTAAAGAATATTCTTAGTCATCAAACTCATTTCACAAACTCTACATTATATTTATTTTCAAAGAATTTATCTCCAGTTAAAAATTTCAAGCCGTGTTTTTTAGCTAATAAGTATCCAATAGAATCTGTTAAACTAATTCTTTCTTTTCGATTTTCATATCTAAACTTTACTGCTTCTATAATAATATCTTCTGTAATCTCCAATATATCAAAGTCAAACCTATTATAAATATCTCCAGCTATTTTTCCTCCGTATTCTCTCAATAATCCAGCATAAAACTCAGCAATATTTAATATGCACACTTTAAATGGAAAGGATTTATATTTCTCATAAACAGGGTTTCCATAAATATCCTCAAAAATAGCATAGGTGTCGAAAAAATACATTATAATCCCAATTCTTTATCTATTTCTTTCATTAGTTTATCAGTAGGGGTCTTCATTTTTACTATGCCAAACACATCTCCTGCCTTAGTAAACTTTTCTTCAGTTATTAAAACTCTGACTTTAGTATTCGGCTTAAAATCTTTTCCTAACAAAATCCCCACAGAGTTCCCCCATTTTCTTGTTGTAGTTATGATTTCTATCATAGTTTAAACATGTATAAACATATATAAAAGTCTTTCCATTTATTAAGAAAACTTTAAATAACCCAAAAACAAGCTAAAATGCAGAGAGCCCGCCATAGAGGTACTCAAATAAGTAATGATGTTAATCAAACAATGATTTTGAGGGTTAGTGTAGCGGGCAACAATCATCATTTAACAAATTAAAAATTAATAAATTAAAAAATCAAATCAAATAAGAACAAGTCACATTCATTATTTCATGTATGGGCAATTGCCTAACTTGTTCTATAGTGTGGGGGGATGAAAATGGGTAAAATAAGCCCTGTATCAGCTAAGTACATTATTCAGGCGAATATAGATATAGACGGCATTGTCGAAAGGCCAGATGTCATAGGTGCAATCTTCGGCCAGACAGAAGGTTTGCTCGGCACAGAATTAGAATTAAGAGAATTACAAAGATCAGGAAGAATTGGAAGGATAGACGTCAGGACAGAAACAAAATCAGGAAAGACCTCTGGAGAGATTATAATTCCGAGTTCATTAGACAAGGCGGAAACAGCAATAATCGCAGCTGCAGCAGAAACAATACAACGCATTGGCCCATGTAATGCAAAAGTGAGAATTCTCAACATAGAAGATGTAAGGATTAGCAAGCGCAACTATGTAATAGAGAGAGCAAAAGAGCTGCTTAAAAATTTAACAGAGAAGTTCATGCCGGATTCTCAAGAGCTAACAGAGAAAGTTGCAGAGTCAGTAAGAATGATGGAAGTTTCAGAATATGGAAGAGACAGGCTTCCAGCAGGCCCTTTAATCGACGAGTCAGAAGAAATAATAGTGGTTGAAGGAAGAGCAGATGTTTTAAACCTATTAAAGCACGGAATAAAAAATACAATTGCATTGAATGGAACTTCAGTCCCGGCAACGATAGTAGAGCTGAGCAGGAGAAAAGACATAATATTATTCGTCGACGGAGACAGAGGCGGTGATTTAATAATCAAAGAAGTCACAAGCGTTGCAGAGATTGATTATGTATGCAAAGCCCCAGATGGAAAAGAAGTGGAAGAAATTACAAAGAAAGAGCTGCATAAGGCATTGAGGGGAAAAGTAGCAATTGAGCAGATAAAGCTTGAAAACAACAAGCAGTTCCATCAATCACCTCACTCACAGCAGTTACAGCAATCGCAGCAGCAACAAGAGCAACAACAGCAGCCACAGCAGAGAATTTATGAAAGACACGAAAGGCAGGAAAGAAGAAATTATACAGAAAAGTCAGAAGACTTCAAAAGATTGTTAGACGAATTGATAGGAACAAGAGGAGCATATATTTTAGATGAAAACCTGAGTATTCTAGGAAAGGTTCCAATAACAGAGCTACCATCAACATTAAGCAGCTTGAAGACAGGAATATTCGCAGTAGTACTCGACGGAGTTATAACAAGGGACATCGCAAGCATCGCAGAAAGAATAAAAGTTCAATACCTAATAGGAAGAGATTCAAGAGTCACAAATTCAAGAATTAATGTACTCACACAAAAGCAATTGTCTCAATAAAGAAATTTAATGAAAAATGAACAAAATAAAATTATCAAAGAATAAAAAGACGAAAAGAGTAAATATTTTCATTAATGGAAAAAACCTGATTAACATCATGCATTCTTGTATGTAAATGTGGAAGAGCTGGATGTTGGCCAATGGTAACAAAAATCACACTTACACCAAAAAGAGTATTTGGAGTAATTTCGAACAAGCACATCATATATGGAAATATAACCTAAAATTCATATTTGACAGGAATCAATACGAAACTGAATTATCAAAGAAAAGTTAAATTCAAGAATGACTCGTGTTACGCCAAGATTTTAGAAAAATTTATTAATTGAAGAGCTTAACATAATTACAATGAAAAAAAGAGGTTTGATATTTATTTTAATAGGGGTACTTATTATCCTGTCTCCACTCTACTTTATTTTCAAGCCAAAAACTTGCGAAACAGCAGGTTGTTTTGAGCAGGCAGCAGCAGAATGCAAGAAAGCAAAAATCCTCGTCGATGATGCAGAAAAGTCAGTCTCAGAATACACAATCAAGGGAAAAGAAGGAGATGACTGCATTCTAGAAATAAAATTAAAAGGATTATCCCAAGATTTCTCATCCTCAACGCAGGAAAAATTCGAGGGAAAATCAATGCTCTGCAAAATCCCGTTAAATGAGTTCAGCAGAATGAAGTTTGAAAAAATGGGAGGCAATTTAGATTACTGCAGTGGACCACTAAAGGAAGCAATGTACGACGCTGTTGTCAAAAAATTATACAATCTTGTTGTGAAAGATATGGCAACAGTTCTAGATGAGATTGAAAGGAAATTATAATCATGAATGTAAAGTGCTAGATAGCTCAAAGTTAAATAACATAAAATTAATATGCCAACAAAAACCAAAAAGAAGAGCAAGAAACCTATAAGAAGAAGGAAAAGTTGGTGGTGGTAAAAATGGTTGTAATAGAAGTAAAAAAGGAAGATAAAGAAAAGGTATTTGAGATTTTAATAAATAATGGATTATTTAGGGCCTTAAGTGAAAATAGATTTGATATTGTAGAAGATAGTAATATGGATGATGTTTTTGAGAAACTAAACAAGAAGAAAATTAAATTCAAAGTAATAGGAAAGGAGTAATTACTATTATGAAATTGTATCGTATATTTCTACCCAAACGCTTTAACAACGGAGAATTAATACCTTCTAAAATAATTTTAAAAATAGCTGAAGAAATAAGAGAAAAATTTGGTGCATATTCACTTGACCCATTCGGTAGATTGCCAATAATACAGGGTGTTTGGACATCTGGAAAAGAAAGAAGATATCAAGAAGAAATGAATATTTTAGATTTATTTGTTGAAGATACGTTTGATATTCAGAAATGGTTTAAGGCTAAAAGAGAGATATGGCGACAAGACTTAAAACAAGAGGAGCTTTTTATTATAGTTCAGAATGCAGAAATTATAACTTAATAATTTTATGCCAATTAACCCCCTCGTTAAGATAACAAAGAACTATTTCAGGCTCTTCTTCTGTTTCTAAATAAGCCATTATAGCTTCTCGAGTTCTCTCCATTAACTGATCAATTGTTTTGCCTTGAGTATGGCATCCAGGTAATTCAACTACATCAGAAACATACCATCCATCTTCATCTTTTTCAATTATCACAGTAAACTTATGTTCATTTAACATTTTATCTCCATCTAATTAGAACTTAAATCATCTTTATATATTTTCCCATAAATAAAGTCATGTAGTATCTCGTGAAAGCAAACATTTAAAAAATATATTGCATTAACTATAATATGAAAGTAGGTCTAAATATCGTAATTAAGAGAGAAAAGGTTTCAAATGTTGATGAGGTCTTTATAGCAACTAGCCCTGATATAAATATTTTTGTGGAAGGAAAAACAATTGATGAAGCAGTCGGTAAGTTCATTGAAGGGGCAAAATTTCATCTAGAAAGCTTTCCATAAAAAATGGTGGATATGAATAAACAAACAGAAAAGATTCTTGGTTGGGTAGCATATATTCTGGGGATAGGTGCTATCATCTTCACAGTAGTTATGATAATTCTAGCTTATATAAGATGAGAAAAGAATCTCTTCAATTTCTTTCCTTAACAATAAGCAGCTTAGTTATTTTATATCTATTATTCATAAACATTCTAAGAAACACATTTGTCATAAGTGATTGGACTGTCGTGATTATTGATTTAGCTGTAAAATTAATAATTGAAATTTACATTATAATTGAAAGAAAATAAGATGTTAAGTGTTTCTTTTTTCTTGGTGAAGATTCTTTTCTAAAGAAGGTTTGAGGAAAGGTCAAATGGAAAACTTCGTTGTCCATCAGCGTCAGCGGTTAAGAATCATTTTAAAATTTATTTAGCAACGCAAGCCCCTTTACCGCATCCATCGCCACATTCAACAACCTGCTTCAAGCAATGAACTTCATCAATATAAGCATCATATCCACAGTTATATTCTCTCAGGCTGTTAAAATCGCAAAAGTCTTCAACGCCGCCAGGATAAAATCTATCAGCGCATTTTCCTCTCAAATAAATATCTCCGCCATCAGTATCACTGCAAGTCTTCTCTTTCTTCTCCAAGTTAATAATTTTTAGAATAGCACCACTTTCACTTACAACAACATTCTCAATCTGAACATTGTTTATAATCCTGACACCATATTGATTAACGCTTTTTCTAATGCCGCCAATATCAACAATAACCTCCTTACTACCACCTATTTCAATTAATGTCACAGCAACGTCATCAATTATTTTCCTCTCGCCAACTCTAAATAAATGCTCGTCAAGATCAAGCTCTTGTGTGCTTACAACATTTCTGCTTGCCTGTCCGCTGAGCTGAACATTCTGAAGAATAAAAATTGCAAAAATGCCGATAATTACAAATCCAAGAATGGCAAAATCCCTCTTTTTGTCCATCTTCATCAAAAACAATTTCTAATATAAATACTTTACTATAATAAAATTTAAAGTAGTTAGAAAGATATATAAACAATTTAGTTTTTATAAGATTAATGACAAAAAAAGAAAAAATAGATGAAATTCTATTGAAGCTTGATAAAATTATGGAAGTTATTGACGATGCTTTATCCCCTCCATGAATCTTCTTGTTCTAAATTTTTCAGACTTTCCTTTAATCTTCTAACCTCTTCTTTCACGACGCGAAGTCTATCTCCCCTATAGTCATATTTTCTCTTCAAATTATTCAAAGCATCACTGCTAAAAAACAATCCCATCATTGTTCCCAAAAAACCAACAACAATTGTCAAAAAAATGTTTAATGTGGAAGTTAATTCATCATTTTGAAAAAATAGATAATAAGCGAAAATTAAAAAGAAAATAGACCAGCTACCAAGCATAAATATTATTTGTGTGAATTTAATTAATCCTTCCAAGCTCCTAGCTATATCTCTTACTTCTTTGATTGTCCATTTAAATATGACAGAAAACAAGATTAATGCTAAAACAATGTCTGTAATAAGTAAGGTAGTGTCCAGCATCATTAGTTGTGGTAATTTCAACTTTTAAAACAATTTGGTTATTTCAAAATATAGTTATGAATCCTCTAATCATGATGGACGCGCTCAAGACCCGACACAATATTAGCTGCTAGCACCCTTGACTCTTTCTCAGCCTTGTTGACTGCGAGCGCCAATAACCATGATGACCGCTGCTCTGTTCCCAGCCTGGCGGAGTTCTCAAAACTATCGACCCCGCAGGACAAAACGTCGTCGTCCGAATCAAGACCAACAGCCAATATTAATGCCTCACTCAAGCTTCGGCCCTGCCATGAAGTTCCTTTGCAGTTACAGGAGAGAACTGACCTCCCAGCCTAGTCCATCAATAAATAGTAAGAAAATTCATCTTTTTAAAAGTTTTTATAACAGCAGTAGATGGACAAGACCGGAAGTGGAAAATGAATCGTCTAAAATCTCAATAGAAAAACCACCATCTGCAAATTTGAGATGTTATAGTACTAACCACTCCAGTCCTTAATGAAATCGGAGATAAAAGAAGATTATTGAAGAAAATCTTTCTTAATTATTAATATGACATATATCATCTAGATAGATAAATTATTTTATAGTAATAAATAATAGTTTTGTTATGTTTGATTGGATGTTTTGGATAGGTATTGATATTATCTTGATAATTTTATTAACTATCTTCATTTGGTCTAGTCTTCTTGATTTCATAGATATAAGAACAGAAAAAACAAGAGATTTCATAAAGAAAAATGAAGGCTTCTTTAGCGTATTTTTTATAATCTTGTTTGCAACTGAACAAGCTTTTCTTATTGGATTAACGACCTATTTTAAAGATCAAGCAAGTTTGTTAAGATTAATAATCAGCATATTTGCTCTTGTTGTTATTACTACGGCTTCTCTTCAAAAATTCTTATTAGAAACTAAAAGAAGATATGGTAATGAAACAAAAGAATCTATTAAAGAGAGTAATAAAATAATAACTAACTTGCGACGAATGATAAAAAATTATAAAAAGGAAATCAACGATTTAATGGGAAGATTATCACAGAAGGAGAAGTAATCTCCTGTTATTATTAACTACTCTTTCTGCTTCTTTATCTAATAACTCCGCTTCCTCATTTAGTTTATCTAATTTTGCAAAAATATCACCCAGAACATTTTTGGCCTTTGCCATAAAAACAAACACCTCTTTTTTTCATTTAGATTATTGTATATTAAATAATATAAAAATGTGTCGGTTTTATTGTTATGAAGCAAATATTCACACAGCCAGGATCTCAAACTTATTATCAGGAAGTTCAATTGCCATTCCTTTTCCCATATAAAAAAACGCTTTATTAGTAAACCCCTCAAGCAGTTCCAATATGCTTTTCTTAGGTTTATATTCGACAATCTTCCCATCCTCAATCCCTGCTAATTCTTTAGCTTTCTCAATAGCTTCTTCTCTCCCGCCTAACTCGTCAACCAATCCAAGATCTTTAGCTTCAACTCCGAGATAAAAAAATCCCTGCCTAATTTCATTTATTTGATTATTATTTAATTTTCTATTTTCAGAAACCTCCTTAACAAACAAGTCCTGTATTTTTTTTAATTTATTTTGCATCAGCTTTCTCTCGTAATCATTCAACTCTCTGTAAGGGCTTCCAACATCTTTCAACTCCCCTGCTACAAGCCTTTCATATTTAACTCCATATTTGTCAAACAAATCGCTGAATTCCAAATAGCTAGATAAGACACCAATACTCCCAGTTATGCTCATATCGTCGGCAATTATCACGTCAGCTTCAGAAGCTATCCAATATGCCCCGCTAGCACCAATTTCTCTGATCCAAGCAACAACCGGTTTTTTTTCAGACAAAGATTTAACATAGCTGGCAACTTCTCTGCTGGCAACAACAGTGCCTCCTGGACTATTGATCTCGAGAATAACAGCCTTAACCCCATTATTCTCTTCTGCTTTTTTCAAATTATTTATTATTGTATCGCTTCCCATCCCGCTTCCTCTAAAGATGTCATTTGAATCTTCAGGAGAAATTATCCCTTTGACAGGAACAATTGCAATTCCATTTGTAATTATCTCGCTATCATCATCAAAAGCTAAGCTAATAAAATACGAAGCAACCCATAATAGAAATACAGTAGTCAAAATAATTTTAATTTTCTTCATTCCTCATCTTTCCTCCACAGTTATCGTCCTGCTAAGCACCTCAAAATATCTCTGCCTTTTTTCTGAATACAAGATGTTAATGCTGTCTATCAAGAGCAAAACAACACTCAGTTTAGTTAAATTCCTTAAAATAGCTTGCGGAAAACTCATCCCCTTATTTAAGCTTCTAGCTCTCAATTTAAAAATTAAAGCACCGAGTGTCTGTCCTATTTTATATTCTAAGATTGCCCAATACAAAACCCCGAGTACTCCAACAAATAAGGAAATAAGAAATAATTCAAATGAAAAATTCAGCAGATCGCTTACATCATCTATCATACCACTAATTAATTTGCTTAAAGGCCTTGTTATTATAAGGTCGACAATAGCCAAGTCAATCAAGAATGCAAAAACCCTTTTCCAATTTCCAGCATACATGTCTTTAAAAAACAATTGAGAATATATAAACTTTTTCAGAAAAGTATTTAACCTATAAAATAAAACTCAGAAGAAATGATACAGCTAGGAGAAAGAATACAGCTAAGCAATTTCGAGGAGCTTCAACCAGGAGAACTTACGATTCTAAAAAAGATGATAGGCAATCACGCAAACAAATTCCACGAGTTTAAAAAACTGCATATAACATTGAAAGAAATACACAAAAAAGAAAAGTCGCAGAAGTACCAAGTGAATGCAATGCTGGAAATAAACAACAAGAATTACGAAGCAGAATCAACGCACTTTAATCTATTCTTCACAATAAATGAAGTTCTAGACAAATTAAAGAAACAAGTTGAGGAAACAAGAGTCTAAGGAAAGTTTTTTAAATCAATAATCAAGCTTTTTTTCAATGGCAAAA
>CAYJRS010000007.1:0-25875 GCA_964372845.1 Candidatus Woesearchaeota archaeon
CTGAGTCTATGAAGAATGTATTGCTGTCAAAGTTGTAATCTCCTGAGGCTGTGTCTCCTGTGTTGAAAAGATAATTATCTGCTATTACAGTGCTTGTTAGATTTGCTGCTGCTATATCATCTTCTGTTATTGTTGCATCTAAGATATTTGTTGTGTTTATTGTGTTGTCTGCTATGTCATCTCTTGTTATTGTTCTGTCTATTATTTGTGTTGTATTGATTGCGTCGCTTGCTATTTGTGCATTTGTGATTCTTGTTAGTAAATTTAGAACATTAATGTAGAGATTATTGAAATATCTTGTTGTTGAGCCTAAGTTAAACGTCTGATCTGCTGCTGGAATTAATGAATAAGTTTCGACTGTGCCTGAAATGTTTAATCTTGTTTGTGTTATGTTTCCGATATTACTTTGAAATTCCTGGCGCTCAATTCCATTATAATCTATATCATTACCATTTACATTTAAATCTAAATAATAAGTTGTTCCGTAATTTAAGTTTAATTCCTGAGCTGTTCTGCTTCCACCTAAAACAATGTCTACTTTTCCACTAGTAACGTTGTCTATGAAATCATCTGTTGAATTATAAATTAAATTTCCTCCTGTTTCTGCGTCATAGATTTCTATTGTGATGTTGCCGTTAATTGGATTTCCTGAGCTGTCGAATAAAGATGCTTCAAATGAGAGCATGTCTATCACTGCGAAAGCTGAATAGAGTGAGGATAAAATTACAATGCTTATCAACATCAGCTTGAAAATTTTATTCATCTGTCACCTCTTTTTCTTTCATGACTGCCAGTTTCTTCAAAATCCAGGTACCAGTGATTTTCTTTTGAATCGAATTTGAAAACTATATTGTGTTTTTTCTTCATGTCCAATGCAAAAAGCAGAGGCATTGGTATTGTTGTTTCAAAACTGCTGCCGCGCTTGTAGATTTTTCTTTTAAATTCCATTATTTGACAGCCTCAACGAAAATATTTTGTTTTTCATCAACACTTGGCTTGAACAACAATAACGAGAATAAAAATCCCTGAAGGGGGTTCAGGGACTGAGGTGTGTTTTGGATGCCTAACGAACTAACTCTTCTAGCGTTAATGGCTTTATGTGGCATATAAATACTTATTTTTAAACTTATTTATATACTTTTCTATATTATTATTTTAATACTTTATTAATAACTTATTTATCTATTAATTTTAGTATTATTTTTATTACTTTAAAAAATACTTATATTTATTGCAATTAAAATGACGAAAACAAAAGTCTAATATATATGTATATTCATATGTATACTATGGCAAAAACAATTATGGTTTCTAACTATGTATATGAAAAATTGAGAAGAATAAAGGATAGAGAAGACAAGAGCTTTAGCGAGGTTATTGTTGAGCTTGTTGATGAAAAGAAGATTAAGACTGGGAGAGGATTAAAAGAGTGTTTTGGTATCCTTAAAGGTGATAAAGAATATGATAGAGTGATGAAGGAAGCAAGGAAGGGCTGGAATAGATGGAACAAAAGGTATGCTTAGATACTGATACTTGTATCGAAATAATTAAGGATAATCCAAAAGGTAAGGAGATATTAAATTTGATTGAGGATTTTGAAATATTTGTTTCTGTTGTGTCGGTGTTTGAGCTCTACTTAAGAGATTCCGGACTTGATAAAATTGATTTCTTTCTTGAAAGGGTTAATATCTTAGAATTTGATTATCTCTCGGCCAGAGAATCAAGTAACTTATTTAGAGAATTGAAAAATAAAGGATTGGCAATTGATTTTAGAGATGTGTTTATTGCAGCTACTTGCTTGGTAAACAATTGTAATTTGCTAACTTTGAACAAAAAACATTTTGAAAGGATAAGTCGATTGAAATTGCAGGGATCTAGTAATGAAATATAAATTTTTAGAGCATACTGCGGATGTTATGCTTAGATAATTATATAAATATCCATTCCTTAATTAACTTATGAAAATAGAAGAAATAAAAAGGAAGTATGGTAATCAATGGCTGCTTATAAAAGTAAAGAAAACTGATGAACTTAATAGGCCTATAGAAGGGGAATTAGTTGCCCATAGCAAGAATAGGGATGAGATTTATACAACAATGAAAGGTATAAAAGAGCATACTTATACTGTTTACTCTGGTAAGATCCCTAAAAAAGGATTTGCGGTGGCTTTTTATGGCTTTGTTTAGATTTGATCCGCAAACTTCAATAATTATTGTTGACGCTGAGTTAGAAGTTAATGGAATAAAGACTACTAAAAGCATGGCTTTGGATACTGGAGCGACGTACATTTTGATCCCTTGGGATGTTGCCGAGGGTTTGGGGATCAAAGCAGAATTTTTAAAAGAAAGAATTGAAACTGTAACTGCCAGTGGTGTGGAAAAGGTTCCTTTGATTAATTTGGATTTTGTAAGAGCTTTAGGCAAAGAAGTTAAAGAGGTTAAAGCAATTGTGCACGACTTACCTCAGAAAAGCTACGTTGACGGTTTGTCGGGATTAAGTTTTTTGAGAAATTTTAATTTGAATATTAATTTTGTTGAGGGATGTTTAGAGTTGAGATGAAATATAAATTTTTAGACCATACAGCGGATGTTATGTTTGAAGCTTATGGGAGGGGCTTGAATGAACTGTTTGAGAATGCTGCTCTTGCTGTTTTTGAGGTGCAGTGTGATTTGAAAAAAGTCGGAAACAAGATTAAGAAGAAGATAAAATTAAAAAATGAAAATGCTGAGAATCTGCTGTTTGACTTTCTTGAAGAGCTGGTTTATTTGAAGGATGCTAAATATATTTTATTTGGGAAATTCAAAGTTGAAATAAAAAAAGTTAGAGATAATTATGTTTTAGATGCTGTAGCTTATGGTGAAAAGATTAATCCTGAAAAGCATGAATTAAAAACCGATGTCAAAGCTGTGACACTACACGAGTTTTTTTTGAAGAAAACCAGCAAGGGATGGAAATGCAGGGTTTTGTTGGATATCTAGTTTTTATCCTTTCACATTTCCTATGGGCTTTAGCAGAACAATTCTTTTTGAAATTCCTGCCTTTTCTACTGAGTCTCCGACTGCTGTTAAATCCTTGTAAGCAAAACCAGCTTCCTCAGCTAATCCTGACATTGAAACTCCACGAACGTAAATCCCTTTTCTTTCCATATCTTTCTGAAGTTTTTCTCCCCTGATTATTTTTTTTGCTTTTGTCCTCGACATTGTCCTGCCTGCTCCGTGTATTGTTGTTCCGAATGTTTCCTCTTCTGCTTTTTTTGTTCCTATCATTAGATAAGACCCTGTTTCCATTGAGCCTCCTATTATAATTGGAGATCCTAATTCTTGATATGGTTTTGTTAACCTTTCATATCCCGGGCCTACTGAAGTTGTTGCTCCCTTTAGATGCACTAGAACTTTTTTCATTTTTCCGTCGACTTTTATCTTGTGCTCTCTTGCCAGATTATGCGTGCAGTCGTATATTAAATTCATTCCGAGCTTTTCTGCGTCTTTTTTGAAAACCTGCTGGAATGCTTCTCGAATTCTATGCATGATAACCTGCCTGTTTGCATATGCCATATTGCCTGAACACTTCATTGCTGAATAATAATCCTGAGCTTCCTGCGTCTTGAACGGAGCGCATGACAATTCCCTATCTGGCACTTTTATGTTGTGCTCTTTCATTACCTTTTCAAACACTTTAAGATAATCTGTAGCATTTTGATGCCCGAACCCCCTGCTTCCACAATGTGTTGTGATTATAACCTGGTTTTTATCGACGATACCAAATTTTTTTGCTGTTTTCTCGTCGTAAATATTTTCCGCATGAGCTATCTGCACTTCGAGATAATGATTTCCTGATCCCAATGTTCCTAGTTGATTTATTCCCCTTGAGCGGGCTTTTTCCGAGACTTTTTCAGGGTTTGCTCCTTTTAATGTTCCATTATCCTCTGTTCTTTCTAGATCTTCATTCCAACCAAAGCCTTTTTCAATACACCATTTTGATCCTTCTCTCATTACATCATTAAATTCTGAATTATTTACCTTAACAAAACCTTTACAGCCTACTCCAGCAGGAACTAGTTTGAACAACGTGTCTGTTATTTCTTTTATTTTTGGCTGCACTTCTTTTAGAGTTAGATTTGTAACTATTGATCTCATCCCGCAGTTGATCATTCGCTATGTTCAATTAAGAACTATAGAATCGAATCCAATACCGCCGGGAGAGATAACTCCTTCTTCCATGTCAAATGCTGCAACTCCGCCGATTGGAAATCCATATCCCCAGTGTCCATCGGCGTGGCATATCGAGTATTTTACTATGCCTGGGAGCGTCGCCACATTTGTTACTTGGTTGAATACTCCAGGATCCATTGCTTTCAACAAAGATTCTGTGGCAATTATTCTTGCTGGAACATTCATTCCTTCTTTGTAAGTTTTTGGAATCTCCCAAGTCACTTCATTTATTTTCTTTATTTCTTTTGGTACGTCACTCATTTTGCCTCCTTTGATTTTAAAAACAGCATCTCTTTAAATCTTTAACTCTTTATCTTTATAGAAATCATGACCTATTACATTCCTTTAATCACTTGGTATAGAAACAGAGCTATCCCGTAACTGCTAGAATTATTCCTAATGCTCCTATAATCGTTAGGAAGGTATTTAATATTTCTTCTTTTTTCTTTCTCATTTTTACCTCCTTATTTAGAAACAAAAAGAAACTTAACTTAAATACTCTATTGATTAATAGCGCTCTTCTTTGTCAATGTAGTGCCTTTTGTTTGTTTCTGTATTTCCACTCCAGTATCTTGCGTTTCCAAAAAGGAAAGGGGATAGTTTCCTGGGAGATGTGCCTCTGCCGCAGTATATTTTAATAAGATCATGCAAATAACCCTCTTCTTTGAGACTTTTTCTCAGCCTTCTTAATTCCCGGTCAACTCCTTTCCTATTTTTTATCCTTGTGACCTTTGAGGTTAACACTATTTTCACGTCATTATTCTCTACTCTTTTTTCCAAATTCATGCTATTTTTAGCTTAAGAAAGAAATAAAAACTTAACTTATTTATTCCTTTTCAACAACTCTGAGTAGAGTGTTATTAATTTAGGATATACTGCTTTCTTTTCTTCAGGCTTTAAATTATTGTAATGATTATTTATTTGGTTGTACAGCGAGAATGCTTCATTTACATTATTTTTCCTCAGAGCCGAAAATGCCTCGTTAAGTTTCCTCTCTAAAAATACTGGGTCTTGAACCATGCTTGTCATTCCCTTCTTTCTCATTAATTCTGAGATTTCTTTTTCTTTTTTTCTCTGAAGATGGTTGTAAATGCTGTCTAGGGATTTGTGGAATTTTTTCGCTTCTTCTACTTCCTCTCTCTTTATCGACTCTTTTGTTTTTCTTATGAAATTATTAATGCTCGTGTGAAGTATTCTTTTTTTGAGGTTATCCAGATTCCTGTAAACGTTGTCTCTTATTTCAGGAGCTAGGTGCAGATCCTTGAATATGTCAACTGCCAGCCTGTAGTTATGATGGGCTCTTTCATGGTTTTTTTTCTGCAGATGCATTTCTGCACTTCTGATGTGGCTGAATAGTTTTTGAGCAAGATTATTGTAATGTTTTTTGCTTTGTATCTCTGTTTTTATCGACGTGAATTTTGGCCTTCTTGATAGGATGAAATCTGCAAACGATTCCTTTTTATACTGAGCTTGCTGCCTTGGTTTTTCTTCTTTTATTTGAGTCTGTGGCTGTTTTGGTTTAAAATCTTCTTCGCTTTCTCTTCTTATGGGATAGAATTCCTGCCTCTTATCCTTTAAAAATAGTTTTTTAACTACTTGGCTTATTGATGGTCCCTTCGGTGTTGATTGTTTTTCTTTCTGCTCGTTTATCTTCTGATAGAGCTCTTCTTTTTTGTCGTATATTCCCTCCCTTGCTTTTATCGGTAGATTGAGGAAGTTTGCGTCTATATCTTTATATATTTTTTCTGCTCTCTTTACTTGGCCGGTGTAGATTGCGCCGAATGCTTTTTCCAACGAACTTATTATCGCTGTTGAAGTTATTTCATTTTTTACTTTCAAAAGCGTTGGAAGTGCAATTTTTTGTGAAGCCTTGTTTAAAGATCTGTATAAATAAACTGCTCTCTTGTAATATTCCTTTGCCTCTTCCTTTTTGTTTCTTCTTAACTCTATTTCAACCTTGTTTATTAGATAACTTATCTGATCTAACTTTGCATTTTCTATTTTTGGCTTTAGAGAGCTTCTTATTGTTGAATTTAACCTGCTTATGAACGGGGATAGTGAATCTAATTTCGACGTCGACGAGAATATATGGTCTTTTGCAGATCCAATCCTATTTTTTAATTTATTCAATAAAAGTGACGGGTGCTGCGACTTTGATTTTCTTATTTTTTTGTAAAGCTTATCTATCTTTTTTTGTATCTCTCTTGACTTTTCCGTGTTTCCTTTTTGCAGCGCTTCTTGCTCTAACTGCATTAAGATTTTTATTTCCTGCTCTGGAGAAAGACTTTTTCTTTCAAATCTTGAAGATAATGATTTGAGTACTGTGTCCTCTATTTTATGCTCCAACTCTATCCTGTGCTTTTTTCTCTCTAACCTTGCTTTCTCTATTTCCTGCCTTGTTTTGAACAAACCAAACTTATCATGGAAAAATGCTCTTACCTTTAATTTCCTCTCTACTTTTTTAATTTCTTTTTTTCTCTTGATTTCTTGCTTTTTCGATATTTCGCTTTCAAGCTTTTCTTTTTTTTCTTTTGTTAATTCTTCCTTTGTCTTGTAGAATCCAAAATACCTGCGCAAAAATTTCTTGACTGAGTTCTTTCTTAATTCTCTTTCTTTACTGCGTAACTCTTTTTTCTTTTCATTTGCTTTTAGCTTCTTTAATCTTTTTTCTTCTTTTCTCTTTTGCTTTTCCAGTCTTTTTCTATATTTTAGCTGATTACTGTGCTCTTTCTCTTCAAGCGTTCTGAACAACCCCAAACGATCATGCATGTATTTTCTGATTTGCTTCCTTTTCTTGTTGATAGCCTCTTTTCTTTTTGCTTTTGCCAATTCTTTTTCTCTTGATTTTCTTGCCCTCTCAAGTGTCTTTAAATGCTTGATTCTTTGTTTTTCTTTCAGATTGCGCAGCTTTTCATTTTGCTTCTTTCTTGTCTTTTCCCGCCTTTCTTTTTCTTTTAGCTGATACCTTTCTTCGCTTTTTCTTTGCTTCTCCTGCAATTTTCTAAGCCTTCTTGCTTTTTCCTTTTCAACTTCTTCTCTTGTCCTGTATAATTTCAACGCGTGTAAGAAAGTGAGTACTGCTTGCTTTCTTGTTTCTTTCCTTCTTTCCTTCTGCTGCTTTCTTAGTCTATCTTCCCTCTTCAGAATTAATTCTTTTTCTTGCTTTTCCGAGGGAGTTTTGTATAATCTTAAGAAATGCAGGAAATTTAAAATAGACTTCTTCAACAATCTCCTCTTAACTCTTTTTTCTTTTTCCTTTTCCAGCTGCTTTTCTCTTTTCTCTTCGAGCTTTTTTTCTATGTCTTTTATTGTTTTGAATAGGCCGAATTTTTTATGCAAGAAATTCCTGACTGCTCTTGCCCTTTCCAGTCTCTTTCTTCTTTTCTCCTCATGCTTTCTCTGTATTTCTCTAATTCTGCGCTGAGCCTCAAGCCATTTTAGGTGCTCTTTTTGCTGCTTTTCCTTTAACTTCAAAAGTTTCTTTCTTCTCTTTTCTTCCTCTTTTCTTCTTTTTTCCTGTTCTTTTTTGTGCTCCCTTTCCTTAATATTTTTTAGTTTTTCTTTGTATCTTCTTTTTCTTGCTAGTTCCTTTTCTGCTAATGTTTTAATTATTCCTAATTTATGCAGAATGTTTTGAAATTTTTTCTTAATGTCTATTTTTTCTTTTATTTTTTCTACAGAGATTTCTTTCCTGCTCGAGGCAAACGAATCTAAAACATATTTTACTATTTTAATCGGGAAAGTTTTCTTTAATCTCTCGCGCTCTTTATTTACTAGAATTGACTTTTCTTCTTCTGCCGCGCTATTTATCAGATGCTTTGCTTGCTTTATTATACTTTTTAATTCTGATTTTTGAATCTCGCTTTCGCTGAATCTTATATCTGAAATATCTCTTGAAAACTTGCAGAGCTTGTCTTTTAATGCTTCAGTTAATTCTTTTTCAAGCAACTCTTTTTTCACTTCAGAATATGAGAATTGGTATTCAACCGGGGTTATTGCATTGAAAAAGTTTTTAATTACTGTAAAGGCTGCATCTACTGAATCTTTTATGGGCTGCTGATCAATCTTGTTAGTTATCGAGGACAATTCTCTTTTTTGTTCTATTAACTTGTTATACGCTGTCGGCTTGGGTTTGCTTTTCTTGAAATGTTTTTTTAGTTTCTCTTTGTTGTTCCTTATATAGAAAATTCCTACTACTAGCAAAGTTATTATTATCAAAATTAACGGGATGAAGATGAATATTGAAAGCCCCTCCTCAAGCTCTTCTGCTGGAGCCTGATCTGGCTGTATTGTGATCCCTATTTTCGGCTTTAGTGTAGGCAGATTCTCTTCTGTTAAGGTTTCTAAATCTAGCTCTAACTTTGTATCTTTTCCTACTGAAACTTTTATGTTGTTGTCTACTTTAGCAACTTCAATTCTTGGTGATGGTATCTCGCTAGACTCTAAATCGTCTAATACTTTTTCAAACAAATGGTACGAAGGAAGGTCTTTGAACTGCTGCTTTAGCCTTACCGGAGCTCTTTGCTGCGTTATTATTTCTCTGTAATTCTGCAGATTTGTTAATGTTGCCTCAAGATTATATATATCTGTCAGAGAAAATATTATTTCTTTTGTTCCCGTCCAATCTTTGAATGCTGTAAGATGTGCAATTCCACTGTCTTGATCTATGCTCACTGATATTTCCGGAGAGGCTAAATAAACGTATCTTGAATTTGGATCGCGCTTTATCGGGAAATACTGATCTAAATTTAACTCCTCGGTTTTTCCCTCTCCCCATGAGTGGAATGAAATTTTCAGCGTCGGGGTATCTATCTCAGTTACTTTTTCAAATTTAGAGACTATCTGATTTTGAGCATTTATACCTTGGACTATTATGAGAAGTATTGAAATTAATACAAGATTTTTTAGTAGTCTTCTTTTATCCATTTTTCTTTATCCTGTCTAAAATCCTATTTATTAGCTTGTCAAAATCTTCTCCCATTTTTCCGAAAGCTTGCAATCGTTCTTTCGTCCTTTTTGAAACTCTGATTGTTCCTACGTCCTGCTGCAAGCTTACCCAATTAATCTCTATACCTTTGTAATTCTTAGGAAGCGAGCTTATCTCTTCAAACTTAAACTTTGCAAATGGCTCTTGTTCATTTTCTCTAAAAACTAGAATCAAAGTTTTGGGATGGTGCTTGAGCTGCTGATATTGGGTGTTGTAGAAGATTATTTGCACTCCGTAAAGTCTCTTTGCATCGAATTTTTTATTATCTTTTGTGATAAAATTGGGGGATCTGCTTTGTCTAAATGTAATATCCTCTCTTCTGTAGCCTTGGTGCATCAGCCAATTCAATGCTTTTTCCTGCGCTTTGTTCATCTGCTATACTTTTCCTTATCTTTTATTGCTTTGTTGATTTTTGCATAGTACTTAGGTAGTACCTATGTATACTTAGGTATATTATAGCTATATTTATATATTACTAAACTAGTAGCTTAGTATAGTTATGTACAATATTGGTATACCTAGGTATATAAAATTTTTCTTATCTCTTTAAAGTAGTTATATAAGTTTATATATCTTGGAATGGTATTTTTGATTATGAAGGTCAGTAGCAGCGAGATTAACAAAATAAAGAGGGATTTGGATTCTATGAGGAGTGAGATCTCTAGGGCCGTTGTCGGACAGGATGAGGTTGTTAATGGTTTGTTGAGGGCTATTTTATGCAAAGGCCATGTTCTGCTCGAAGGTGTTCCCGGAATCGCCAAGACCCTGATTATGCGCGCTTTGGCCTATGTTACGACCAGCAATTATAAAAGGGTGCAGTTTACAGCTGACCTCTTGCCGACAGATATAACCGGGATTACTGCTTATGACAAGACAAAGGGATTTTATGTTGTTAAGGGGCCTGTGTTTACTAACTTTTTACTGGCTGATGAGATAAACAGGACTCCGGCCAAGGTTCAAAGCGCGTTACTTGAAGCAATGCAGGAAAAACAAGTAACAATAGGGAATAAGACATTTGTAATCGATGAGCCGTTTTTTGTTCTTGCCACTCAAAATCCAATTGAAAGCACTGCTATTTTCCCACTGCCGGAAGCTCAGATGGACAGGTTTTTGTTCAAACTTTACATAAATTATCCTAAGGTAGAGGAGGAGCAGAATATACTACAGAAAAATATTACTATAAGTTCTTTTGAAGAATTTAAGATAAGGTCTGTTATATCTTCTAAGGAAATAATCAAGATGCAGGAGGTAGTTAAGAAAATATATGTGGGTCCTGAAGTGGAGAAGTATATTGTCAGATTGGTTGATGCTACTAGATTTCCTGATAAATATAAATTAAAAAACTCGAAATATATTGCATATGGGGGGAGTCCTAGGGCAAGCATAGGATTGTATATTGCTTCAAAGGCTGATGCTCTGTTGAATGGTAAGGATTATGTGACTCCGAAGAATGTGAAAAATGTTGCACATGATGTTTTGAGGCATAGAATTATTTTGAATTATGAAGGGCAGGCTGAAAACATTAAAACAGACGATATAGTTTCTGAAGTTTTGCTGAAAGTTCCTACTCCTTAAGATAATAATATGAAGAAATAATATGAAAAAATTAAAGCTTGATATTAAAGGCTTGGCTAACAGATTGGACATTAGTACTAAGAAGATGTTCAGGTCAAATTTATCTGGAAACTATCAGACTGCCTTCAGAGGAACTGGGTTGGAATTCTACGGCTTTAGGAAATATACGACAAGCGATGATGCAAGCAGAATTGACTGGAAGGCAAGCACGAGAGCAAATGACCTCTTAGTTAGAGAATACATTGAGGAAAGAAACTTGAACGTGTTTTTTTTAGTTGATGCCAGCAGCACAATGCTGTTTGGAACTAAGGATAAAATAAAAGCTCAGTATGCTGCTGAACTCGTTGCGAGCATGAGCTTTGCTGTATTACATTCCTCTGACTCGGTCGGATTGGGGATGTTTAATAAAAACCTTGTTAAGAATTTTCTGCCTACTAGCGGCGAAAAACAGTACTACAATATATTGAGCAATTTGGTTGATTTAAATTTGTATGGAAACGGATTTGATCTTGCAAAGCCTTTGAAATATTACACCGGGGTTTTGCCGAGGGGGAGTTTATTCTTTATTGTTTCTGATTTCATTGGATTAAAGGGGGATGAGTGGATTAGGGCTTTAAGAATTACGTGCAGGAAACTTGATGTGATTGGAATTATGGTTAGGGATGTGAGAGATAGGCAGATGCCTGATGAGTATAGCGAGATTATCTTGGAAAGCCCTGAGGATGATAGAAAAAAAACTGTTAATCCTGCTGCTATAAAGCATGCTTATGAGAGCTATGTGAAAAGAGAAGAAGAGAGAATTGCTGAAATTTTTTCCGAATCTGGAGGAGGAGAGTTTTTGCTGCTAACAACAGATATGGATTTTGTTAAACCTATTATTAAAATGTTCAAAAGGAGGGTGTCAAAATACCACTAGTTAGTTTTGAAAGTCCTGAATTTCTAGGCTTTTTTATAGCTTTGCCCTTGCTTGTGATAATTCATTTTATCAGCTTGAGATATACACGAAGAAAGGGATTGAAGTTTGCTAATTTTAGCGTCATTGAGAAAATTACTGGAAAGAAAATTATGAGCAAGAACTGGACTTTGCTTTTTATCAGGCTTATAATTTTAAGCTGTCTAATCTTGAGTGCTGGCGGTGCGACTGTTTGGTATACTGGCAGAGGAAGTGATTTTAATTATGGATTATTGATAGATGCAAGTGTAAGCATGGCTGCTGATGATTTTAAACCTAGCAGAATAGGTGCTGCTAAGGAAGCTGCTCTTATTTTTGTAAACGCTGTTGGTTCTGCAAGAGTCGGCGTCGTTACTTTTACTGGAACTACTTTTGTCAAGCAAAGACTTACTGATGATTTAGGCGACGTGAAAAATGTAATTGAAAAAATTAATATTGAATCCGTTGGTGGAACTGCTATTGGTGATACTCTTGTTGTCGGCAGCAATTTATTTTTTTCCGGGAAGGAATCTGCGACTGGAATCGATGGAAAGGATAATGTTTTGATTTTAATTACAGACGGCCAGAGCAATGTCGGGTTGGATGTTAAAGATGCTATTCCTTTCTTATTGGACAATAATGTCTTGGTGCATACTATTGGCATTGGAACTGCAGAAGGAGGAGAATTTATTGAAGACATTGTTTCTAAATTAGATGAGGACACTCTCAAGTTTATCGCTAAAGAAACCGGAGGGAGTTATTTCAGAGCAGGGGATGCTAATGAACTTAAAAATATTTTTGAAGACCTCGCCAAACTGAGAATAAAAAGAATTAACAAGAACTTAACTGTTGCTCTTTTGCTGGTGGGGATTGTACTGCTTTTGATAGAATGGGGATTGATGAATTCCAAGTTTAGAAGTCTGCCTTAGATTATTCCTTTCGACTTTAAATAAAGAATGAATAGAATTATTATTATTATTAATATTATCCATGTTGGATCAATTTGTCCCTTTTTCATCTTTCTAATTTTGATAACCTTTCTTTAATTCTTTCTATTTCTTTTCTTATTTCTATCTTTTCTTTAATACTATTTAAATCTTCTTTTATACTTTTTATATCTTTTGTGTTTGCATCTATCTGGGAAAATTTGTCTTTCATTAAATTTATTGGGTAAGATGTTATGAAGAAGATAACTATCATAATAATAAGAATTAAGAACATCACTATGCCTGTTTCCGGATCTTTGAATTGAGCATAAAATGTGATGAAGGCTATAATTATTGTAACTAGAAACTTTATTTGGTTTTCTAACTTTCTTTTCATTTATCTCAATGCCATAACATTTTTTTCCGATTTTTCTAAAATTTCTCCAGATTCTGCTGAGATCTTTGAGTTTATTATTTTTAGCGACGGCGTTGGGATTGATATGTTCCATACTGGAACTGAGTTCTCTGTCTGAATTATTATAATTGTTATTCTCTCTGTGCCCTGAACTTTGGATATGCTTAATGCATTATTGACATCGATATTGATTTTGCTGCTGTTTAACTTCGGAAATTCTTTGCTTCCTGCTTCTAGAATTTTTTTCTTGATTTTACTGTTGATTGTGAACGATGTTATTAAATTAGTTCTTGGAGAGAAATAATTTACCTGCCATTCGCTGATGTATAAAGAATTTGTTAGATACGAGTCTGTGTTTTTTTTCTGATAGCTTTTGAATACTTCTGATGTTTGGAGCTTTAACAAAGCCTGTTTGAATTCTAGCATCTTTCTTTGATTTTTTTTGTTAATTTTTCAATTAATTTCTCTGGTTTTACGCTGAATTCAACTTTTCCATGCTCTCTTACTGCGAGTGTTTTTTCTTTTACTTCTTTTTCGCCGAGAGTGATTATAACCGGAATCTTTTGATTTTCAGCATCTCTTATTTTTCTTCCAATAGATTCACTTCTATCGTCTAGTTCTACTCTGATCATGCCTCTTTTTATTTCATCTTCAACCTGTTTCGCAAAATTGATGCACTTGTCATTGACTGTAACTATTTTTACCTGAACAGGAGAGAGCCAGAAAGGGATATGGCCTGCATACTGCTCTATCAAGATTCCCATGAATCTTTCTATGGCTCCGAAGATTGTCCTATGAATTATAACTGGAGCATGTTTTTTTCCATCCTCTCCTTCGTAAGTTAATTTGAACCTCCCTGGAAGCTGGAAATCTAATTGTATCGTCGTCAACTGATGAAGCCTCCCCAATGAATCCTTAAAGTCGAAATCTATTTTTGGCCCGTAGAATGCTCCTTGTCCCTGCTTGATGCTGAATTTTATCTTTTTATTTTTTAAAACTTTTTTTAAGATTTTTTCTGCTTTGTTCCAGAGCTTTATGTCCCCCATGAATTTTTCAGGACGAGTAGAAAGGTTTGCTGTGTATTCGAAGCTGAATATTTTTTCGTAGATATAATTTGTAAAGTTTATTAGTCTTGATATTTCTGATTCTATTTGGTCTTCTTTTAGGAAAATATGAGCATCGTCTTGAGAAAATTTTCTTACTCTTGTTAATCCTACTAAAACTCCCTTCAGCTCATTTCTGTGCAGCGGGGCGAAATCTGCAATGCGCAACGGCAGGTCGCGATAGCTTCTTAAAGAATCTTTGTAAATCAGACAATGCGAGGGGCAATTCATCGGCTTTAATGCAAACTCTCTGTTGTCTGCCTTGAGAATAAACATGTCCTCTCTGAAATGCTCCCAATGCCCTGATGTCTCCCATAAAGATCTGTCGTATATTAATGGAGTTATTACTTCTTTATAACCTTCTTTTTTATACTCTTCTCTTAGAAATTGAAGAAGTTCATTGTAGATTATTGTGCCCTTTGGATGAAAGAATGGAACTCCTGGAGATTCTTTTTGAAAACTAAACAAGTCCAGCTGTTTTCCTAATTTTATATGATTTCTTAATTCTGCCTGCCTGAGCATTTCCAAATAATCTGCAAGCTCTTTCTTTGACTTGAATGCTGTGCCGTAAATTCTTGTGAGCATCTTATTTTTTGAATCTCCTTTCCAATAAGCGCCTGCAATTTTTAACAACTTGAAAGCCGGGATTTCCCTTGTTGATTTTACATGAGGGCCTTTGCAGAGATCTGTGAAACTATTGACTGTGTAGAATGACGGCTTTTCTTTCAGCTCTTTTAAAAGTTCAAGCTTATAATTTTCTCCCTTGAGCAGCTTTTTTGCTTTTCCCTTTTCAAGATATTTTTTTGCGAATTTAAAATTCTTATCTATTAGGTTATGCATTTCATCTTCTATTTTTTTTAAATCATCTTTTGCTATGTTGAGATTATCAAAATCGTAGTAGAAGCCTTCTTCTGTTGCAGGGCCTATTCCTAACTTTGCAGTTGGGTATAGTTTTTTCACTGATGCCGCCAGTATATGCGAAGCTGAGTGACGAATTTTTTCTAACTGCTTGTCCATGCTGTTTAAAATGGAAGAGGATATTTAAAAGTAGCGGTTTCATTAATGGAGAAACAGTTTCACAAATTATTTAAACTAGCATTACTTTATTTTTGGCATGATTAACAGGCTGATTACATTATTGGTTTTATTAACTGTTATTATTGTTGGTGTTGCTAGTTTTGCTTATGCAGAAATTTATATCGAGGGTCTTGAGAATGAGATGTATAATCTAGGGGATATTGTGCTGCTTGAAGGCTATGTCCAGGAGCAGAAAAGCTTTAGCGGCGATCTTGAGATAATTTCTTATTGCGGGGACGATAGCAGGGTTTTACTTTTCTCTTTTATTAATCTAGATGCTGGAGAAAAGCACGGGTTTTCGCAAGACTTTCCTGTTAAAAGGGATGCTAAAAACATAAACAGCAGCTGTTACTTCACTGTCAGCGTTGAAGGAGGGGATGTATTTGAGGAAAAGAGATCTGGGGAATTTATTGTTACTAATAAATTGAGGATAGAGAGCGACATAGATGTTCTGACACAGAAACCTGGAAAGGATGTGATAATTAGCGGCGTTATCAGAAAGGCTGATGGATTAAGGGTAAAAAGCGGAAGCGTTGCCCTGACACTTAATGGAAAGGTTTTCGGAAGTGGCTTGAGTGACGGGGCTTTTAGCTATAGAATTACTCTTCCTGAAGATATTAGTTCTGGTGAGCAGATAGTTTTGATCAAAGCAAGAGACCTTGAGGGCAATGATGGGGATGGAGATGCAAGATTTAGAGTGATTTCAGTTCCTGAAGAATTAATTATCAGCATTGATAAGGATACTTACAAGCCGAATGAGATGATGAATATAGTTGTTTCTTTGATTGACCAGAGCGGGAAAAATGTTTTTGGAACTAGCACTGTGCAGCTAATTGATCCGAATGGGAATGATGCTTCAACAAAAGTTGTTGATAATGGAAATGAATTTGAGATTTTTTTGGACGAGGTAACTATTCCTGGCACTTGGATCTTAAGGGCTGAGAACAAGGGGTTTGAAGCAAACAAGAAATTTTACGTTGTGGAAATCAAGGAGAAGGAAATTAAGATGGAGGGAAATAAATTAATTATTAGGAACATCGGGAACGTTGACTATGAAGACCCTATTCAGATTAATATGAAGTCGGAGAATGGAGAGGAGTTTGAGGTGATAAAAAGAACCCTGTTGAAACCGAATCAAACCATAATTGTTGACCTCAATGATGAAGTGCCTACTGGAAAATATGGTGTTAAAGTAGGAGGGAGCTTGATAACTGGGAACGTAGTTTTGGAGGGAAGCGGTTTTGAGAACTTGAAACAGAATACTACTGCTGGCTATTTTGCCCTTGTTTTTGTGTTCTTATTTTTAATATTCATCGTCGTTACAAAAGGCAGGAGAAGATTTAGCGGGAGGAAAGTTGCAAGAGAAAGAGGCAAAGAAATCTTGTATGCTAAAAACGTAGATGATGATGCAGTTAGCAGGGCTGTAATGAGAAATAGAGAGATTGCCAGAAAGAGAGAAGAAAAGGAGAGGAAAGATATTGGCAGCAGCCTTATGAGGGCCAGCAAGGAAGATGTGGATCATATGATTAACAGGATTAAGAAAGAAGTCCCTGTTGATTCCGACGAGAAAAGATCTGACAGAGGCAGTCCATTTAATATTTTTGATTGATAATTTTCAAGGAATTTTAATTATGCTATTTGGAGCAGGGAAAGAAGATGACAAGAAATTGTTGCATTTGCGGGGCTGAAATCGACGAGAACAATGAGGATGCGATAATAGACATGCCTTTTGCCGGGGAATTTGTCAGCTTTTGCAGCGAGAAGTGCAAGGAAGAAGATACTGAGGGATTATGAGCAGAGGTAAATCAAATCTTTTTCTTCTTCGATTATTTCTTTAATCTTGAAATGTTTTTTAATTAATTTATTTATCTTATTTCTCTTTGGAGATTTTTTTAGAAACGTCAAAACAAAATTATTTTTGCCAACTCTTTTTATTTCTCTCAAACTTTTTTCTACGTCATCGAAATTCTGAATTGAGGTTACTGAAATGACGATATCAAAGAAATTATTTTTGAATGGAATTTTTTCTGCTGGTGCTTGTTTGTAGATTATATCGTTGTATTTTTCCTTTGCTTTCTCTAATAGTTTTTTAGAAGGATCGATTCCATAGCATTTGCACTTCCAGCAAGAAGTTGTCAATCCTGTTCCGCATCCGACATCTAATAATCTCTCTTTTGGATTTACTTTAAGGTATTCTTTGATGATTTTTAATTTTTTTAGTTGCTCCTCTTTATGAAGTTCTTCGTAACCCTTTGCAATAGTGTCGTAATAGTTCATATTATATCTTCTGCAATAGTTTGCATGCATTACAAATTTCTGACGAGGTTGGCTCTTTGCATATCTTGCAGGAACTTATCTCCTGGTTTTTGTATTTTTCCTTTAGGAGAGGAAGAATTTCCATGAAAGATGCGACTATTGAGTGCTTCGTGCCAGGATATTTTTGCTCTAAATTGTTTAAAATATCTCTCACAACAAATCTGTTTGATTCTGTGCAGTAAGTACATTCATTGAATTTGTCCATAAGCCCGTTGAGAAATGCATAAGTTGCAACTTCTTTTTCTGTGAGGAAATAGAACGGCTTGATTCTTGGAACAAATCTCTTGTCTCTTTTAACTCCCGTTATCGGGCCGAGCCTTGCTGACAATGCGATATTATGCCTGAGTTGGTTCATGATGATCGACTGTGCCTCGTCGTCGAGATTGTGACCTGTTGCTAATTTATCCGCTTTTAGTTCGCGGGATTTCTTATTTAATAAATATCGACGTAAAACTCCGCACATGCTGCATGCAATTGTGTCTGGAAATTGTTTCTTTATTTTGTCTAGGGTTTTTCCTGCTACTTCATTATATGTTGCAATATGGAGTTGGATATTATTTTTTTGGCAAAAAGTTTTGGCTGTATTTATTGTTTCTTCCCTGTAGCCTTTAATACCCTCGTCAATTAATAATGCGGAAAGCCTGAATTCTATTTTTTTTGAGGATAATTTGTTTAAGAAATAAAGCAAGGATAAGCTGTCCTTACCTCCCGACACTGCCGCTACGATATGTTCTTTTCTGTCGATTAAATTGTATTTTTTTATAGTTTTCAGTGCTTTTCTTTCGAAGTATTTTATGAAACAAGACTTGCATAACTTTATGTTGCTATTTGGAAGCTGGATTACCGGCTTTTCTTTGCAGATTTTGCATGGCATTTATCCACCTGAGATAACTGGAAGAATCTTTATCTTGTCATGTTGTGATAATTCTGCATCTTCCGTAATGAGCTCGTTGTTTCTTGCTATTATGACCGCTGTCGGATTTATTTTTAGTTTTTTTAATATTTCCTTAATACTTAATTCGTCTACTTTTATTGTCTTTTCTTCTCTTTCTAAATACACAATTGGCATAATCTAATTTAAGAAGTTGCGTTTTTAAGGTTTTTGAAGTAATCTACTGTTTTTTTCAGGCCTTCATTTATATTTATTTTTGGTTGCCAACCTAGCAGGGTATCTGCTTTTGATATATCTGCTAGCGTATCTTTTGGCTCTACAACTGGATCTACATGAATGGGCTTTATTTTTGAGTTTAATAATTCAATTATTCTTTCTGTAATTTTGTTAACAGATGTATTGCTTCCTGTTCCTATGTTAAATGCTTCTCCGAATATTTTTTTATTATTTGATGACATGGCTACCAGATTTGCTGAAACTACGTCGTCAACGTAAGTAAAATCACGCGTCTGATTTCCATCTCCATGAATTTTTGGTTGCTGTTTTTCTTGTATTAGGTTTATGAATTTGGGAATTAGAATTGCATAAGCGCCGGTAGGATCTTGTTTTGGTCCATAGACATTAAAATAACGCAAGCTAACTGTCTTCAATCCATAGAGATCATGAAATAATTTGCAATAATGCTCTATTACTAATTTATGCAAGGCATAAGGTGACATCGGGTTTGGTTTCATTGTTTCTTTTAAAGGCAGCATTTCTTGATCTCCATAGACCGATGAGGACGAGGAAAAGATGAAACGCTTAATCCCTGCATCTGAGCAGAGCTTTAAGAGATTGAATGAGCCATTGATATTTGTTTCGTGACTTTCTATTGGATTCTGGATTGAAAATTGAACTCTTGGAAGTGCAGCCAAGTGAAAGACAGTATCTATATCCTTTAATATTGATTGGAAGCTACGGTTATTTGTTATGTCCTCTTTATGAAATACTATCTTATCCTTAACCTCTGTAAAATTCTCTTCCTTTCCTGCTTCTAAATTATCTAGAACAATCACTTCATGATGCCGCTTTACTAATTCTTCTACAAGATTGCTTCCGATGAATCCGGCTCCACCTGTTACAAGCACTTTCATTTTCAATATCCTATGTATTTTGTATAGATTGATCTTGCCTGCTTCTCATTCTGCGCTTTTATTAATACCCTTCCGTCGTTGAATATTGTTAATTCTTTAAATAACAAGCAGTAATCATTTAAAATTACCTTGTCAATTTTTTCCAGCTTGCTCGCAACCTCTTTCAATTTCAATTTTGGGCCTTGGATTTGGTATGAATTTGTGCCGCATAGCTTCACTGCTTCACTCATTTTTTCTCCATTGAGATAAGAGAACTGAGAGTTGCATGTCGGACAGTTGCTTTGTTTCTTTACTTTTATTCTTTCTATTTTATTCTTCCAGACATCAAAGTATAATAACTCTTTTGTTGTTGTTTTATTTGTTATGTGTTTTAATGCTTCTGTTGTTTGAAGTGAAGATGCTAATGGGGCTATTGTGTTTATTATTCCTGAAACATCGCAAGAATCCAGGGGCTGATTTATTTCATTAAAGATGCATGTTAAGCATGGAGTTTTTTTGGGGATTATATTAAATAGCATGCCTGCGCTTTCTATAATTGCAGTGTATATCCAGCTGATATTTTTTTTGAAACAGAATTCGTTTAATAGGAATCTTGTCTGCATGTTGTCAGTACAATCTAGCACTAAGTTTTGCTTAATATACTCTTCGATGTTTCTGTGATTTATGTCTTTGAAATGTGCTTTTACTTTTGTACTTGAATTGATTTTCCCTAAATGGGATTTTGCAATTAATGCCTTTGGCTGATTTATGTCTTGTTCTGTAAATAAGGATTGACGCTGCAGGTTTGATTCTTCTACAATGTCCCTGTCGATTAATGTTAATGAGCCAATACCTGCTCTAGTTAACAGCTCTGCTGACTTTGAGCCTATTGCGCCTAAACCTAGAATTGTTACATTTGCCTTTCTTATTTTTTCCTGCCCGTCTTGGCCTATCTTTTCGAAAACTATCTGCCTTGAATACCTCATCTTTTTGGTTAAGTAGAAATATTTTTTAAACTTATCTTATATGTAATTATCATGCAAAAAGAAGTTTTTAAGAGAATCAGGAATCTTTTGGAAGACCACTATGGGAATTTGGACGATTTGAGTCTGCTGAAATACAAAAAGGGATATGCAAAATTTTTAAAAAATTATGGGCTTGATGAAAACTCTTTTGTGGCTGCATTATTGTATGATCTCGATAGTGGAGAAAAATTTGGCAGTGATGTTTTTAAATTGATTGCAAGCCTGAAGAATTTCAACGAGCTTGCTTCTAAAGCTGGCAAGAGGAATAAGGAAGAGAAGATCAGAAAAATGCTGATTGCAACTACCCAAGACCTAAGGGTGCTAGTCATTAAACTGCTTGAAATGCTTTATACCATGAAGAATTTGGATTTTACCGACGATAATAAAAAAATAAAGATTAGCAAGGATGTTCTTGAAATTTATGTTCCTATTGCTTACCGACTGGGCTTAAGTGATGTCAAATGGGAGCTTGAGGATTTATCTTTCAAATATTTGATGCCGGATGAATATTATATAATAAAAAGAAATATTGGAATGAAAAGAAAAGAGCGGGAGAAAATTATAAAGGAGTTTAAGAAGAAACTTGAAAACGCGTTGAAAAAAAATAAAATAAATGGAGAGGTATTTGGCAGACCAAAACATTTTTACAGCATTTATAAAAAGATGATGAATAAAGAAAAAAAATTTGATGATGTTCACGATTTAGTTGGCCTTAGAGTCATTGTTGAAGATAGTGATGGTTGCTATACTGTTCTTGGTATTGTGAATAATTTATGGGAAACTATGCCCGAGAGATTCAAGGATTTCATTGTTGCTCCTAAAGATAATTTATATCAAAGCCTGCATGCTGGATTTCTTTATAACAATATACCTGTTGAGGTTCAGATAAGGACTAGAAGAATGAATGATATTGCCGAAGAGGGGATAGCAGCTCACTGGAAATATAAGGGTCTAAGGGACGAGAAATTTAATAAACAATTGAGCTGGCTGAGGCAGATACTATCTTTTGCAAATGAAAGCGATAAAGAATTTTTGTATAAATTAAAATTAGATCTTTTTGGCGATAAAATTTTCTGCTTTACACCTAAAGGAGATATTATAGAATTAGATGATGGCAGCTCTGTTGTTGACTTTGCCTACGCTGTTCATAGCGAAATAGGTAATGCTTGTACTGGTGCCAAAGTAAATGGAAAGTTTGTGGGGGTCAGGCATGTGCTGAAAAATGGCGACGAGATAGAGGTATTGACATCTAAGAGCCACAAGCCAAGCAGGAATTGGTTGGGCTTTGCGAAGACAAGCAAGGCTTTGGAAAAAATAAGAAATACTTTGCAGATAAGACAGAGTGCATATGGAAAAACTGCTGATGAGAAGGGGGATGGCAGAGATTTTATTACTACCGACGGCAATTACAATGTTGAAATAGCTAAATGCTGTAACCCGGTTCCAATGGAGTACATTATCGGCTCCTTGAGCAGCTTCAGGAACGTTGTTGTGCATTCTGATAAATGTAGGAATGCTGTAGGCATTAAGAAAAAGATTAATGTCTATTGGGCTGACGATTTTAAAGGACTGGTTAGCATTATAATCTTTGCCGACGACAGATTAGGGCTGTTTGCTGAGATATTGAACAGCGTTGCCAGCTTGGGAATAAATGTTAAATCTGCCAAAGCACATTCTGCCGGGAGTAATATTGCTGAATGCATATTGAATATTGAATTTAACTCCCTGAAAAGCGTTAAAGACGTCGTGGATAGGATAGGGAGGATTAATAGCGTTAGGAAAGTCAGGATTGAATAAATTTAAATATCAATAAACTATTGGGTTGTTATGAGTGAGATAACTGAAATTACTGAGGAAAAATTGAATGAGTATTTTGAGCTTACTGAAGCTGCTCTAGAGAAAGCCAGAGACTCTCATGAAAGTGTCAGTCTTGATACACTGAAAAAAGCTAAAATGGATTTTATTGATATGGTAGAAAGATATTTGGAGGACGCTAAATATTTTAATGAAAAAGGAGACAAGGTTAAAGCCTTTGCAGCCTTGAATTATGCTCATGGTTTTTTGGATGCTGGCGCCAGACTTGGAATATTCGACGTGCATGATAATAAATTATTTGCTGCTGACTGAAAAATGAAAATCAAACCTAGTGGATTAATGTTTTGGATTTTTCAGTTTACTATGTGGTCTTTGTCTTTATTTTTTTTGCTCGCTGATGGTTTTTCTTTATTCGATGCTTTTATAGTAGAAGTATTTTTGGTAGGATTCTTGCTAATAAAATTGTTTGAACTGGAAAAAAATATTGCAATAAAGAAGGTTAAAATTGATAATGCTAATGGATTGTTGGAATATAAGAAAAAATGGGAAAGATGAAAAAAGTTGTGATATCACTCGGAGGAAGCTTGATTAATCCCGGCAGAATAGATCGTAATTTTCTGAAAGAGTTTAAAAATGTGATTAAAAAATTTCCCAGATACAAGATTGTAATCGTTACCGGCGGAGGAAAAATTGCCAGGGATTATATTGAAGCGTTGGGTGATAAGAGCGGAAAAATAAGGTCTTTAATTGGAATAAAGGCCACGAAATTAAATGCGATGCTTGTCAGTAATTTTTTGGACAATGAGGTTGTTGTTCCTGATTCCTTAGATGAAGTGAAGAGGAGTTTGATGAAGAAGAATTTAGTTGTTTGCGGCGCACTCGGCTACAGGGAAAAGATGACTTCTGATGGAACTGCTGCTGATGTTGCAAGATTTTTGAAAGCTGGTTTACTTATTAATATGACAAATGTTAATGGACTTTATGATAGAGATCCAAGAAAATTTAAGGATTCTAAACTCATCTCTGAAATTAGCTTCTCTGATTTTTTGAAAATGGTTGATAAAATAAAATATAAACCAGGACAGCATTTTGTGCTTGATCAAGTCGCTGCTGAGATAATTAGAAAATATAAAATAAAAACTGTGATATTGAAAGGCGCAGCGGAGCTGAAGAAATGTTTGAACGGGGAGAAATTTATAGGAACGGTTATAGATTAGTTATCTTATAAATTGAAGTTCATAGAGAAGAGCAGTATGCATTTTTGAAATTTCTTCATGGTAGGCTTTTTTTAACATGTGATCATTTGATTCTTGAATTGCACCATGATTTAAATTCAACATTTTTGCTTCGAGTCTTTTTCCCGCTATTTCTATCAGGTTTTCTGCTCCTACGAAATATGATAGTACACTATAGAGACCTTCTCTCGGCACTTCTCCCTTTAATGTTTTGATTCTTTCTGACAAATCTGCAAAAACTTCCGATGGGGATTTTTCTGTTAAAAGTTCCAATGTTTCTTTATGCTGATTTGCTATATATCTTGCCTCTTCTATTCCTGCTGTTATCCTTCCTCTTTGGAAATCTCCAGGTGGAAGATTCCTTCTCGCTTCATAGGATCCAATATATGTATTTAGAAAGATTATTTTGTATCTTACTGCCTCTTCCTCTACAGCTTTTTTTAATTTTTTTATTGCTTCCGAATTGGTTTGTTCCATATAAGAATAAATGATGTTTAATTATTTAAGTATATATAAACTTAAAAACAATGGATGATATATAGATGATTTATTTTCCGAATCTTCTCTCTCTGCTTTTGAAATCTTCTATTGCCGCTATGAACTGCTCTTTTTTTAAGTTAGGCCAATAATCGTCGATGAAAACTAGCTCTGCATAATCTGCTTGCATTGGCAAAAATGAAGACGTTCTTTTTTCCCCCGATGTTCTTATTATCAAATCCACATCATTGCTAATGTAAAGATTTTTTTTAATAACATCCTCGTTTATGTCTTCAATATCTAATTTTCCTTCTTTGACTTGTTTTACAATTTTTTTAACTGCATCTATAACCTCTGCCCTGCCGTCGTATGCCATTGCGAAATTTATGATATGCTTATTATAATTCTTAGTTGCTTCCATTACCTGCTGCATTTTTTCCTGCAGTTCTTTATCAAACATATTTAGCCTTCCAATGAATCTTATTTTTATATTATCTTGGTGAATTTCTTTGTCATCCTTTATTCTTGTTAATTCTTTTTTGAATAACTGCATTAGGAAATCAAACTCTTTCTTTGGCCGATTAAAATTTTTAAGAGAAAATGCGTAGAAGGTTATTTCTTTTATATCAAGTTCCTTGCACCATCTTAAAAGCTCTCTTGTCTTTTCCACCCCCCAAGTGTGGCCCATCCAAGGCTGCTTCATTAACCTTTTTGCTGCACGCCTATTACCGTCGGGAATTACTCCTATTCTTATTTCTGGCTCTTTTTCCATAGAATCTCACTTTTACTTGAGATAGAAAATTATTTAAAAAACTTTCTGTAGACAATAAGCATGATAGACCTTGTTTTGAACAGAGAATTGGTTAAATTGAGCAAGGAATTTGGATTTAGCAGAATTTACTGCGTTGACTTGATTGATGCTGATGATAAGCTTGAACTTAAGAAAAGAATTTCTAAGGCAAGTGGCTTGATTGTTGTCAGGGCTAATAAAAATATTTTAAGAGATGTTTTTGAAAATGAAAACGTCAGCGTTGTGATAGGGTTAGAAAACCTTGAAGACAGGGATGATTTGCACTACAGAAGATCTGGATTAGATCATGTTCTTTCTGAGTTAGCTAATAAAAATAGGATAAGTGTGGGGTTTAGCTTTCATGATATTTTGCATGCTAAGGATAAAGGAAAGGCAATTGGAAGGATGATGCAGAATGCTATGCTGTGCAGAAAATATAAAGTTAATGTTGTAGTTGGGAGCTTTGCAAGGGATAAATATGATTTGAGATTGAGGAATGATTTAGAGGCTTTTGGAAGGGTGATTGGGATAGATAAATTCGATAATACTAAAGTTTTTAAATTAAAGGATAATAAGGATATTAAGGTGATTGATTAAGATGAAGAAGGAGGTGGTATTACCTTTATTTTTACTGATTTTAATAAGTGGGTGTTCTCGTTTCGTTGATAATAATTCTGCTGATAATAAAAACGTTGAATGCTCTACTAATAATGATTGTGCTCCTGCTGGATGCTCAAGCCAGATATGCGCGAGCGCCGATAAGGCTTCTGAAATAATAACAACTTGCGAATATCGAGAAGAATATTCTTGCTTGAAACTAACTAGCTGTGGATGCGTTAATAATAAATGTGCATGGAGTGAAAATGAAAACTATCTGAAATGCTTGGAAGGGGTGAGAGGTTGAGGAAGGAATTTATTTTTGTATTATTATTTTTGATGCTGCTGACTATAGGGAATGCTGGCGACGGTGTTGATTCTAAAGTCGACG
>CAYJRS010000008.1:0-5574 GCA_964372845.1 Candidatus Woesearchaeota archaeon
GATAAATTTATTTTTAATCTTTTGTGGGTTGTAGCTATTTTAGAATTATTTTACTAATCTTCCTGCCTGCTCAAATTTTATTTCTTCATTTAATAACTTTGAAATTTTTTCTTTTAGATCCTTTATTTTAACTCTTGTCTGCTTCATCGTGTTTCTATTCCTAATTGTTACATCTTTTTTCTTTAATGTTTCATGATCTACGGTTATCATTACACTGCAACCAATTTCGTCCATTCTCCTGTATAATTTTCCTATTGAGCCTGTCTCGTCGTAAAAACACTTGAAATTATCTTTTAAATCGTCGAAGATTTTTTGGGCTATCTGTGGAAGATTATCTTTTCTTACTAACGGAAATATAGCTACATCAATTGGGCTGAGTTTATATGGAAATGTAAATAAAGTTCTTTCTTTTTCCTCTTTGAAAAAAATGTCAAGCAGAGCCCAAATGTTTCTGTCAACTCCGAATGATAATTCTAAAACATGAGGGATGAATCTTTTATTATCTATAAAGATTTCAAGTTTTGTTTTTGATCCCTTTTGATGCGAGCTTAAATCATACTCATGCCTGTAATGCAAACCTCCTAATTCAACGAATTTCTCAAATGTTTCTAAATTTACTTCTATATCGAAATGGATCTTGTTATAAAATGCCCTTTCTTTTTCAGATAATTCTCTGAAGCGAAATTTTTCTTTTGGAATCTTTAATAAATCAAGGTAGAATTTTTGTATTTGGACCAGATGATAAAGATAAAAACGAGGTATTTTCTTTTTATGCAATTGTTCTGAGGTTCTTTCTATTATTTTGTTTGATTTCCTGTCTTGAACTAAGAATGTTCTGAGCTTGTAGTTTTTTATCTTGTTCCAGTCTTGACACTCATCAATCTTATCGGAATCGAAGAAAATCTGGAGTTCAGCCTGCGTAAATTCTCTTAGTCTGAAAAATCCTTGTCTTGGGCTAATTTCATTTCTGAATGCTTTTCCTATGACTGCCAATCCCATTGGAAGTTTCTCGCGCAATGCGATAAACTCTCTTTTGAATGCTAAATATGGAGATTGTGCTGTTTCAGGACGGAGATGCATTATGTCTTTTCCTGTCGCTCCCACTTTTAATTCGAACATCATGTTGAAAAGTCTTGTTTCTCCTAACTCTCCGCTGCATTCGGGGCATTTTAACTTCTGTTTCTTGATTAGACTGTCCAATTCTGCTGTTGTTAATGCTGCTGTTTCTATTCCTAATTCGTCTTCAATGTACTGGTCTGCTCTGAATCTGAATTTGCACTTCTTGCATTCGACTAATGGGTCGTTGAAATTCTTTAAATGACCTGATGATTCAAATACTTCCTTTGCTAAAATGTTTACATCTTCTATTTCATGATAGTTTGTATTGAGGTTTAGAAATGTTTTTCTCCAAAGGTTTTCCCATCGTTGCTTCATTATAGTGCCGAGATGTCCATATGTCCAGAATCCTGCTTTGATGGAATATATTTCACCTGATGGAAAGAAGAAGCCGCGTTTCTGTGCTATGCTCATTATCTTTTCTGTTTTTGTTTGCATTAATTATTAATAGAGGCGGGATTTATAATGTTTTTGATGAGTGATAGATTTTTAAAGTTGGTTTCTGAAGGTTGTTTTATGGAATATGATTTTGAAGAAAAAAGAATAATCGAAGAGATTAAGAAAAGAGATGTTAAGAATGTTCTGTTACAGCTACCAGAAGGTTTGAAAAAAGAGGCTTTTAGAATTACAGATTTGATAAGAAAAAATACTAATGCCGAGGTTATTGTTTCAGGATCAAGCTGCTGGGGCGGATGTGACTTGGCTGTTGAGGAAGCTAAAAAAATAAAAGCAGATTTGTTGATTCATTTCGGGCATGCTCCATTCGTCAGAGTTGATTTTCCTATTCTTTATGTTGAACTGCATTCTAAACTTGATGCTGTTAGTTTATTGGATAAAAATATTGAGAAATTAGGTATTGATAAAATCGGGTTAGTTGGAAGCGTTCAGTATGTTAAGCAGTTTGAAAACCTGAAAAAATATTTGGAGAGTAAAGGAAAGAAAGTTGTGATTCCTAAAAAGAAAGGATTTGCTGCTTACAATGGGCACGTTGTAGGATGCGAGTATAATTCCTTGAAAACCATTGAAAACGAAGTCGACGGTTTTCTTGTAATAGGAAATAAATTTCATTCTCTAGGGGCTGCTTTAATGTGCGTTGATAAGAAAGTGTACCTGCTAAATGAGCAATCGAATAATTTAGACCTTATGAATGGCGAGAGAGATAAAGTAATAAGACAAAGAGCAATTGCAATTGACAAGGTTAAAATGGCCAACAAAATAGGGATTGTAGTTGATAATAAAATTGGGCAGTATAATATGAAAGTTGCCGAGAGATTAAAAAATGATTTGGAGAAATTAGGAAAAGAAGTGATTATAATTGTTGTGAATGAGTTTTCTCCTGGGTTGATGAACTTTTACAACGTTGATGCGTTTATAGATACTGCATGCCCAAGAATTTCTATTGAAGACTATGGAAGGTACGAAAAACCGATTATAAATTCAAGAGAGGCGAGTGTTGTCGTCGGCAAAAGAAGCTGGGGAGAGTTATTAGAGAAGGGATTAATTGGGTTTGTTTGAAAAAAATAAAAAATTAAGGAAGAATTCTTTTTGTATTTAGTATCTTCCTGCGGCGGAGTCTCTTGTTAGTTCTTCTAATATCACTAAAAGCAATCCATCTCTCTGATTTTGTTGAATATATCTCTAATTCTATTAAGGGTCTTTTTATTGTTCCAAACAACAGGCTTTTTCCTTCTTGATACTTAAATGAAGGCAATTAAGATCCCCTCTTTTAATCTCCATCCTACTGACACTTTTTTACCAGGATTTTTTCCTACAAATTCTTCATACTTTCCTTCAGGATTTAATCCATGCCAAACTAATTTTCCATCTACATAAATTTGGTATTCATAGTCAGGTTTGTCTTCTTTAATTTTGAATTTCATATTTTAATGGAAGGAATTAAAATTTATATAGTTATTGCTACTTTAACTTTTGAACTTCTGTTTTGTCAGAAATTATTGCCGAGTTTCCTGAAGGGTCTTCGATAATAATTTTTAATGGAAATTCCCCGAGCTCTGCCTTCCACAGTTTTTTCAGCAGATTTTTTGCATACTTCTTAACTGCTGGATCGTCTGCATTGTCGCGCTCTTTTTCAATTATTTTTTTGAATCTTAATAAAACTCCTTCGATATTTGAGATGTAACCAGAGGATGCAATTCCAGGAGTGACATCTATTTTTAACTGCGGAATTTTTACAGTGGCTTCTGATGATTTTATAACCCGCACATTCAGGTCTTTTTTGTTTTCCAATGTGAATGTCTGTCTCGTTGGTGGTTTGCGCTCTTCTGCTTCTACATCTGAGCTGTTATAGTTGCAGCTTGAGCAATTCATCGACATCAAGAAACATTTTCCGAAATGAGGTACATTATAAGTTTCTTCTGTTAATGTCAATGTTTTTTCCTTGCAGAACGGACATACTTGGTTCTTCAACTCTGACATAGTTTAGTTTTCGGAGAAAGAATTTATAAACCTTGTTCTTGTTTTGCTGTACTAAACCTGTAATTGGTTCTTAAGTTTCTCAGGATAGCATAATCTAATATTTTTTTATTTCCTTTTAAAACGATTTCTCTTCTTTCTTTGTCATAAGAATAATTACTCAGGTAGAAGATATTTAGTAAAACTATGTCTGAAAACCATGGGCTATTATCTTCAGGAAATAATGATTTTACTTTGCTTAACAAACTTATTTTATATATCCTTTATATCTGTTGAGCCCATTCCAAATCTAGAAGGTGCCTTTGGAGCTGCTGAATGCCTGTGGACCTCTGCAAAGCTAGGGGTTACTACAATCCAATCTTCACCAAAGCCCGCTATGTCCCCATCAATTGCATCGCATGTCTTCTTTAGCTTGTTAATTGCCCTCTTTAGCTCTACAATGTCCTTTTCCTTTATAGGCCTTATATTGACTAATGCGATTGTATAGCCTTCTCTTAGCGAGTCTAAGGCTGGTTTGATATCTTGGAATTCGTGGATTACAAACGGCTTTACTATTATCTTTGCTTTTGAGCCTGGCTGCTGGCTGGTTATTTCAACATAGTCTTCAGGGGATTCGTCAAAGAAATCATCTCCTCTTTCTCCAAAAAGCTTTTCTCTTAGTCTCTCAAATGCGCCCATTTTTTCCTCTAATGCTAAAAATAGAATTAAGAGATATATAAACATTTCTATAGGCTAAACTATTGTTTCCAATAAGCTGGCTATGTTCCATAATTGGGTTCTTGTATAGTCCGGAATGTTATTATCTTCTGACAAATCGTCAATTTCTTGGAGCACTTTGTTTATCAATAAAGCTGTGTTGTCTGAATTGTTCTTTAAAATCAAACCGACTTCCTGTATTTTCTGCTTAACATTCCTAGGGACTGCGCTGTCGCCATTAATCGTGTTTAAGATTTCCAGAACCTCTTTTTTAACATCAGTCATTTTTCAATTTCGCCAATAACTTCTTTTTGCAATGCGTTTGCTTTTTCTCTTGTTTTTGATTCTTCCCTTTCTAAATTCTTGATGCGTATGTTAATTATCTCCTTTTTCGATGTCAACTCTTTTTTTAAATCTTCCTTTTTTTTTGATAACATGATGTTGCCGACTATTTTGTAAACTTCTTCTGAGCTGTCTATTTCTTTTAACGCGTTTTCTATTTCTAGAAGGTCTGTCTGAAATCTTTGCTTATGCATCAATGCGTTTTGCAAATTCTGCTCTATTAACTGAAGCTGAGCTATTTTCTTTTCTGTGTCTTTTGCCAGCTGTTTCATATTGCTCTTACAGTTGAAGAAATGATCCTTGGCTTGAATAATATCTTTGAGCCACAGTATGGGCAACGAACTCTTTTCTTAATGTAATCCTGCTTTACAGTTTTTCCACAGTGGAAACATTTGTAGGCTACCATTTTATTTTCTCCCTAATTCCCTTTGTATTGTTTGCAAACTCCATTCCGTTGTTTCTTTTATCACTCTAGAGATTTCTTTCTCATCCGAATTTGCTGCATCTAAATTAAATTCTTTTTTTCTTCCTATTTTTGAAGGCGAAGAAAATGATAAATGCACTTCTATCCAGCCTGCTTTCTGCGAGGGGATAAGACTTGCTAATACAAGATTTGTTCCACGCTCTTTTGATTGGATGAAATAATTGCTGTCTCCTGAATTTATGAAAAAATAATTCTTGAAAAATTTTTCTAAGTTTTGGCTGTTTTCTTCTGTGATTCTTGCTATTAGTTTATTTATTTCCATTCTTACAACTCGTATGCTTTTCCAGCAATTTTAGCGCTGCACTTCTTGCACTGCCATATCCCTACTGCAATTCTTTCCACTGCTTTTTTGCTACAGCTTGGGCAGATATAAAAAGATTTTTGTTTTCTTTCTATCTTCTCTAATTTTACTCTTATTGTTCTGCCGTATCTTGGCCCTAATCTCTTTGTAGAATCGCCCATTATTTAATTCCTTGAAATTTGATTTAAAAATGTTTGTTTTT
>CAYJRS010000008.1:5674-17515 GCA_964372845.1 Candidatus Woesearchaeota archaeon
TTCATTTTGCTATTTTCCATAACAATTCAAAATACTGTTTAAATGAATGAGCGACCTCCTTTGAATTGATTACAAAAATGATTATTTCAGGTTCATATACAACAATAGCAACATGATTATTTACTATTTCAATAGAAGCCGGGGTAATATATTCTCTCGGCATTAAAGCAACTTTTGTTAATGGTTGTTTTTTTCTTACTTCCATTAAATTTGTTACATCTTCATTGTAAATCAACCTCATATGTATGCCTTTTTTAGCTCTCATCTTATTGAATTCTTTAAAATAACCCCCCAAGATTTCTGCACTTTTTGGGACTCCCAATATCAACCATTCATCTCCTTTCTTTAATTCTTTTAACCAATTATCCCATAAGGCTTTAGCACCTTTAATTCCTTCATAAATATTAGATTCTACTTTTTTCTTAGAATTCTTGTATATATCTTCTAATGTTGGAATTTGTTTCTTAATATCATCTAATTGCCTCTTTTTTTCTTCTATTAAATTTTCCAAAACTTTTGGATTTATTGCTTCGAAGTGTTTCCTATTGGCTTTTATAACGTGACTAACTAATCCTTTTTTAGATAAATTTTCTAAGGCTTTATACACAGAAACACGATTTAGTTCAGTTTCTCTAGCTATTTTTCCTGTTGAAGTTGAGCCTAAATTCAGTAGAGCTATATAAACCTTTGATTCACTTTCTAATAATCCTAATTTTTGTAATTGTTCTTTTTGCATAATATTTTAAAGATTCAAATCTATTTAAATCTTTCTATTGTTGTATATTGATAATCAACAAATATTTATATAGTTCTTAGATAGATTACCACTAATAAGTTAATATAAGATGGAAACTAAAATAAGAAGTAGGAACAAGAAGGTCTTAGAAATAGAAGGAGAATTATTTTATAAAATTTTAGAAGCACTCCCTCCTCACTTAAAACAAGATTCTAATAGACCCCTTGATGAATTATATGAAGTTGGGATTCATAAGCCAACAGGAAGTATCTATGTTTGTAACAAAGGGGCTTCTTTGTTTACAAAAACACCTGAATCTAAAAAAGATTATGTAACTTACCATATTGGTTTTGGTATTTACATACCTAATCATGGTGCAGAAGCTGTTAACTTAGGTATTGTTGGGAATATTGGAAAGAGTAAATCTGTAATTATAAGACCAGAATCTGCATGTGCTCCTTCATTCTTATTTGGCTCTCAGAGATGTAATTGCTATGATCAATGGATTTTAGCAAGAGAATTAGCAGGACATTATAATGAGATTGTAGTTCCTGATTTAAAAGGAAAAAAATTAGAAAGTTATATTAAAGAAAAATTTGAAATAGATGATTCAAGAATTCCTGTTTCTAAAAATGGTTCTCAGGCATTTTTACTTATGCATATGGATTCACAAAATGGAATGGGAAGCGGAGCTATAGAAGATAGGTATAATCCTGATTTAACACTTACTGCGTTTTTAAGACATAGAGGGGAATATTCAGCAGAACAAATATTTTCTACTTCAATGGCGGGTGGATTCGCTTCTTTGGGTATAGAACCAGATCCAAGAAGATTAAATGACTCTGCTGGTTATAAGACTCCCGTAGTTGTTTTGGATTATCTCGGAATTAATAAACCACTAATTGCTTTAACAAATAATAAAGAAAAAGTAAATGCATTAAGAGATGCTGGGTATATTGTAGAAAGGTTAGATTTCTTTGCAAGAGCTAATGATTCTTGTTATCTGGAAACTGAAGACCGAAGGAATGAATTTGGGCATGAGATTCCTAAAAATTTAGAGACTAACATAGAGCAGGAACTTACCAGATTAAAACATGATCTTGATGCAAAATTAAAATGAGAGGATATCAAATTGCTGTATTAGGATCTCATAGAAGAGATTTACCTAAAGATATTTATGATATTGCAGAAAAAGTTGGAAAAGAAATAGCAACGAAGGGCCATATTTTATTAACAGGTACCTCCACTGGAATTTCTGAACATGCATCTAAAGGAGCAAAATCTGTTGGTGGATTAGTAATTGGCATTTCACCTTATGAAATGCGAAAGGAAACAGATCCTATAACTTATGAAGATAATGATGTTATAATATTTTCTGGGATGGGTTACAAGGGAAGGAATGTACTGACTGTAAGAAGTTCAGATGGAATTATCGTAGCTAATAGTGGTTTTGGAACTCTTAATGAAGTTGCAATAGCAGAAGGAGAAAACAAACCTATTGTTGTCATTAAGGATACAGATGGTTGTGCAGATAAATTAGAAGATCTATTTAAGGAATTAAATCCCAATTACAAAAAAATACGCTATGCAGATAATGCTGTTTCTTCTGTAGGTTTATTATTGGAGATGATAGAGAATGAGTAATCCAGATACTAGTTATATAGGGAACTTAGAATTTTTTTTGCAACATTCTGATGAAGATGAAGTAGATTCTGATATTTTTTTAAGGGAATTTTCTAAAACAGGGAATTTAGAATGGTTAGATGTTGGAACTGGTCCTGGAACTAAGCCAATTAGAATTTTGCAAAAGGGTTTAGCTGAAAGATGTAATGTAGAATTAGATATATTAGAACCATCTGAAGGATGGATGAGAATTTTAACAGGAAATTTTGAACAAAATGGATTAAGTGATGTACTTAGAAAAAGATACGGATTAAAATGGGAGAATTTTAATGAAAATGGGAAATATGATTTGATAACCTTTTTTCATTCAGTTTATGGAATTGATGTGAATTCTTTAGCTAAAATTCTAGATTTTCTTAAGGAAGAGGGTTGTGCATGTATTATTATCGAAAATCCCAATTCTGATTTACATCGAATTAAAAAAGAATTATTTCCTTATATTCATCATCGAGAATTAGTCTCTTCTTCTGATGTTGTAACTTCTTTTTTGGATAGTGAAGGAATAAGATATAGAACTTCTAGAGGAGAACCTCAGAGATTTTATGTTGATGAACTACTTGATAAGCAAAATCCTGACAGGATAATCCCATTATCTTTCATTTTACAGACCAAAGTTGAGGATCATGATAAAATCTTTTCTCCTGAAACACAAGAAGAAATTAATAAAGTTTTAGGAGATTTTTTAAAAAAAGATGAAGAAGGAAAGCATTATATTGAAACACCTGATACCTTCATCTGGATTTATAGATAATCCATATACCTCGGACTTTACATTATTTTTTCTTTTCAGCCTTTACTTCTTTTGCTTTAGGTTCTTCCTTTGTTTCTACTTTCTCTGTCTTTACTTCTTCTTTTTTCTCTTCGGCTGCTTCTTCCACGACGGCTTCTGCCTCGGCAACTAATTTCTTTGCTTTTGCTTCTTCTGCTTTCCTCTCAGCTTCTGCTTTTTCTATTTCTTTCTTGATTCTTTCTTGGATTTCTGCCAACTGCTGCTTCAAAATTTTTAGCTTTTCAGGAGAGGTTTGAGTAACTTGATTGTTGATTAATGAATCATATTTTCCCGAATCTATTTCCTGGTTTATTTCTACTGCTGATTTTCCCTCGACTAAAACTCCTAGTGAATTGCATGAGCCTACTATTGTCTTTACAGCTGCCTTGAAATTGTTGAACAATAGAGAATCTTGCTTCATCTTTGCTAATTTTATTATCTGCTCTACTGCTAAATTTCCGACTTTGTTTTTATTAGGAGTTCCTGAGCCTTTTTCTATTCCAAGTTCTTTTTTTATTAGCTCTGATATTGGAGGGGTTCCGATGGAAATAGTATAAGTTTTATCTTCTTCAACATTTAACTTGACTGGCACTTTCATGCCTTTAAACGACGCTGTTTTTTCATTGATTCTTGTGATGATCTCCTGGATGTTCATCTGTTTACCTGCCAGAGGCTGAGCTATTGCAGGCCCTGCTTTTGCTTGACCTCCTTCTATCATCAAATCTATTGTTTCTCTAGGCATTTTATTTTTCTTCAGTGTCTCTTCTTATAACTTTAACAGCATCAAGCTTGACTGTGATTGGAATAGGGACAGCAGCTTCTAATAATTCGACGATGACTTCATTCTTCTGCTCGTCTATTCTTGTAACTTTTGCGTTTTCTCTTTTAAAAGGGCCTGAAATAATTTCTACAATGTCACCTTTTTGGATATTTACTTGCGCTTTTGCCTGCTCTAGCATTGGCTCAATTTCTTTATAGTCTACTGGGGCATCTAGAAGTGATTTTGCATAAGGGACTCCTTGAAAAGCTTCTTGAGCATCCTGCTTTGATTCTGCTTCTAGAAAAACATAGCTACGCATTCCATGCGGCCTTATTATTGAGTAAACTTTCAAGCCGTGCTTTTTTATATTGCTGGCTATGAAATCCACTACTTGGTCTTCTCTATTAGCTGTTGTCCTTAATGCAAATATTTGAGTCATGATGATAATCTCCACACAATCTGGATTATGAAACCTATGATTCCGATTAATGCTATTCCTATTGAGGAAATTTTTACTATTGCCTTGAATTCATCCATTGTCGGCTTCTTTGTTATCCTGAAAACGCGCTTAGATTCTGAGATAAAAGATTTTAAGCGAGTTAACAACGTTGGATTATGCTCGAACTCTTCCATTTGAAAATTTCTAGAAATTAGGTTTATAAATGTTTTTGAAAACTTTTTTTAAACTTTGATTTATTAATTAATAAGGGGTCCATACCCATCTGGTTTCTTTTCTCGGAGGTAAGGCTTCTGATGATCCCCCCCTTTCGAAGATTGATACATAGTGGCAATCATCTTGGTTACAAAAGTAAGGGCTTCTGTTGAAAGAATATCTCTAGCCAATGCCGAGGAAAGCGGAATAGGGTTATTACCTCTTTTATTAGTGCAGAATATAGCAATTTTTTCTATTTGCAAACCATCTTGAAGAAAATGTACTGCATCATCAAGGTGTGTCACGATTGTTTCATATTGTTTTCTGACATTTTAATCAACGAAATCTATTCCGAGTTCTTCTTCGATTTCTTTCTTTACTCTTTTAGGTGGTGCTGGCGCTGTTCTTGTTCCGAGTATTTGAGGTGATGTGACGCCTGTAACTATTAACATGGTGCGCAATGTGTTTTCCAAGTCATCTGAAATTTGAGCCCCCCAGATTATTCTTGCGTCTTCATCTAATCTTTCAGAGACTGTCTCTACAACTTTTTTTGCTTCACTTAGTGTCAAGTCTTGACCGCCTGAGACGTTTATCAATGCACCTGTTGCTCCGCTGATGTCGACGTCTAATAATGGATTTGAAATTGCTTTTTCAACTGCTTCTATAGCCCTGTTTTCTGTATCAGATTCTCCTACACCTATTAATGCAACTCCTCCATCGCTCATCACTGCTTTTATATCAGCGAAGTCAAGATTGACTAAACCTGCTCTTGTAACTAGCTCTGCTATACCTTTTACAGCATTTGTCAGGATTTCATCAGCTACTTTAAATGAGGTTTGCAAAGGCAGATCTGGTGCCAATTCGAGGAGCTTGTCATTTGGGATTACTATTAATGTGTCTACAATTCTTTCCATTTTTTCTAATCCTATGATTGCATTTTCGTATCTTCTCTGGCCTTCCATTGTGAACGGGATTGTTACTATGCCTACTGTCAAAGCGCCTAATTTTTTTGCGATTTCTGCCACTATTGGCGCTGCTCCTGTTCCGGTGTTGTGTACAACAAAACCTTCAGCAACAAAGTTATGGCTCCCTTCAACAGTTATGTCATATACTTCTTCTTCTCCCATCTCAGTTACTGACTGTATTCTTCCAAAACCAAAATTATTGAATACTTCCGGCTTTCTTAGCTTCATTCTTCTGTGATATTTATATAATAATCCAATACCCTTTCTAATCCTGGTTGTTTCCAGGCTTTCATCTAATTGATAAATCTTATAAATTCTTAGATTCCAAGAAGTGAGTTTTACTTTTTCCTTTGAATTTGGAGGCTTAATTTCCCTTGTTCTCGAGTTGACGTTACTTGTCCTTAAGCCAAGATAATTGCAGAGGGCTTTTAGTTGTTTAATGAGCTTTTCGCTGCCCATTTCAAACCTGATTTCATTTTTTTCTTTTCCATTATCTTTTATCTGCCTGTAATAATGTGCATCTGCATCTGCCAAACCAAGGATAAATTCTCTTTTGCATGAATTAGGCACTTTAAATATAAATTCGGGAATTTCCTTTTCTTTAGCTGGTTTTTTTAATCCAAGCTTGTTTAAGGCTTCATATATCCTTTTTGAGTTTGCATAATACCAATTATCCGATGGCTTCATTTCAAGATTGAATACTTCTTTGGTTAATGCTATGTATTTTTCATTTAGTTCTTTGTTTTTTGATGGTGAAAAGTAAACCTTCCAGCTATTTCTGCTTTCTGTTATCCATCCATCCCCCAATAGGAAACCATATAACCTACAGAATTTTTCATCAATATTAAAATCGTCTATTTTAAGTTCTTCATTGCTTTCATCAATGTTTCTCAGGGTTAAAACTAAATCGTCTTTTTTCAGAGATTCAGCCTGAGTCCATTCAAGGGTGAAATCATAAAATCTTCCATCTTTGTCTAATCTTTCTGGAATGACTTTTAAAAATGGATGATCGTAAGATGCACACAGGCAGTGGTTTTTTGTTTTGACTTCCAAAACTCTCTTTATGCCTGTTTTCATGGCAGCTAAAACCTTTTTTTTTACGAGTTTCCCGTTATCGAAGGAGTAAACATGGCTATCTGGTTTTACTGAATCTATCCTTACAGGGCCTTTTGGATTGGAGTATACTAATGAGCTTCCTCGGAGACATCCACCACCTAAGCCGCAAGTAATAAAAATCATGTCTGATCCTTGCAGCCTTTTCCTTATATCCTGTTCATTCTCGCGAGCAGATTCTTCTCCTATTTTTGGGATGCTTCCTGCCCCTAATCCTCCTGTTGTCTCTCTTCCTATTAGAATTTTTACATCGGCGTTTGTATAAAGAAGGTCTTGAGCATCGGTATTAACTGCTATTGTTTCTGCCCCTGAAACTCCTATTTCTGTGATTCTATTTATTGTGTTATTCCCCCCACCGCCAATGCCAACGACTTTTATTTTAGCCCTGTGTTTTGATAATAATTCTTCTAATTCCCTATCGATTTCTGCATTAGACCTTAATCTTTCTGAGAATTCTGGCTGTGAGCTTCTTATTTCCATAATAAGTTGACAAATAGGTGTTCTATATAAAGATTATTCTTTTTTGATTGTTACTTTTTTAATTGCTGGTATTAAATCAGTTATTTTTTTCCTTAAGACCTCTTGAATCTCTTTTTGCAGAGCTGCCGTTATTATTGCTTCATCTTGCTCAATTTCTGTCTTGAAATCCTTTACATAGAAGGATAATATGGAATCTAGTTTTTCCTTTTCATCATCTACTTTTCTCTTAATATTTACTTTATATATTATTTTTTTTCCTGCGAAAGGATGATTGAAATCTATGATGACTCTTCCTGGCGTTACTGTCCTTACTGTTCCCAATACACCATCTAAATTAATTTGCAAACCAGGATATGGAATAATGTTTTGCTTCTTGAAAGATGACTGCGAAACAAGCTGGAGAAGCTTAGGATTCTTTTTCCCAAATGCATCCTCTGGCTGCAAAGTGATTTCGTATTCTTTTAATTGCTTGCCTTTTAATGATTCATCTAGGCCTTTTAATATTTGATTTTCGCCTATGCATATTATAACTGGCTTGTATTCCTGATTTTTATTATAGATATTTGCTGATTTTGCTGTTTTCTCGTCGGTAGTATCAAATATCTGATTGGTGTCTTCTAGAATTGCTGTGTATTCTATTTCTATGAAGTCGTGTTCTTTTATCATAATTAAATCGTGATAAGAAAGGTTTTTATAACTTGTTGTGAAGTTAAAAATCAAAAGAACCAAACAATTTATAAACAAAATTTGTTTTTAGACAGAATAATGGCAGAGATAAAACAAGTGCAAGTTACAAGCCTGAAGCCTGGCAGATACGTTGTTATCGACGGAATTGCGTGCAAGGTAACTAAAACAGATGTTTCTAAACCTGGAAAACACGGGCATGCAAAATGCAGGATAGAAGCTGTTGGGGTAATAAAAGGGGAGAAAAAAGTTGTTGTTCTGCCTGGTCATGATAAAATTGACAGCCCTGTTATTGAGAAAAAATCTGCACAGGTTTTGTCTGTTCATGAAGATGATGCGAATGTCATGGATGAAGAGAGCTTTGAGACTTTTGATCTTGAAATTCCAGATGAGCTGAAGGGAAAGGTGCAAGAAGGAGTGAAGATATTATATTGGGTTGTTTTAGAGGAGAAAATTATGAAGGAGATCAAGTAAAATGGTAAGGTTTCCTGAAGCGACTGCAAGGCTTTTTCACGGTGTTTTTGTTTGCAAGAGATGCAAGGCAAAGAGAAGAGGAGATATGAGAAAAGTTATGCTGAAAAAGGTCAGTTGCAGGAGGTGCGGGGGGAAAAGTTTTAGGATGATAAAAAGCAAGAGGTAATAAGAGGTAATGGGTGATATTTTATAGTCAATTATGATTTAATACTACTGTTTGTATTCGGGATTATTCTTCTTGGAATTATGCTTCTGAATAAAAAAAGAATTAAGGTTGAGAAGATTTTTTTTCCTCTTGTTTATATGGTTCTCTATAGGACTAAAATCGGTTTGCTTTTCATGGATAGGATTGCGAAAAGATATCCTAAATGCGTTAGTGTCTTTGCCTATCTTAGCATAGTTGTGGGCTTTCTTGGGATGATAATTATTCTTACGTTGCTTGTGAGAGGGACTTATGGATTTTTATTTGTTGGAGGTCCTCCGCCCGTTGCTCCTCTATTCCCTGGTGTGAGAACTGTGCCTGGACTTCCCGTGCTTAGTTTTTTCCATTGGATAATTGCGATATTTATTTTGGCTGGGGTGCATGAGTTTAGTCATGGACTAGTAGCCAGGCTATATGATGTGAAAGTGAAGTCAAGCGGATTTGCTGTGTTTTCATTCTTACTGCCTGTGATTCCTGCCGCTTTTGTCGAGCCTGATGAAAAAGAGCTTGCTAGCAAAAAAAACAAAGAACAACTAGGGGTTTTGGCTGCCGGAAGCTTTTCCAATCTAGCGACTGCTGGAATTTTCTTTTTGCTGTTTGTGTTCATCATGGCTCCTATTGCAGCTGCTGTGACTGTGAATGAGGGGGTAATCATAAGGAATGTGAATGAAAACGGGCCTGCATTCGCCGCTGGGATTGGGAAGAATGAGAAAATAACTGCTGTTAATAATGTAAATGTGAGCAACATGGATGAATTCTTAAAGCTATTAATTGACATCAAACCTGGAGAGAGAATCGAGATTGAGAGCAATGAAAGCAAATATGAATTAATTGCTGCCGATAATAATGGGAAGGGGTATTTGGGTTTGAGCTTTAGCTCTGAAAAACAATACCTTGATGAAAGATTTGGCGTTTTTGGTAAATTTATTTCTTGGGTTGCGTTGCTGTTTTTTTGGATATTTGCTGCAAACCTCGGAGTTGGTTTGTTTAACCTTCTGCCGATGGGACCTTTGGATGGGGGGAAGATGTTCTATTTGTTGTGTTTGAACTTGTTTAAAAAAGAAAAAATGGCAAAAAGGGTTTGGCTGGGTTTCAGCCTGTTTTGCCTGATGCTTATTGTAATTTCCTTAGCGCCGTTTTTTGGCAGACTGCTTAATTTTATTTTTGGAATCTTTATTGGATTGGTTTAATCCTCTTCCTCTCCAAAGTACCCCTTTAGAAACCCTGCTTCTCCTGCATCTATTTCTTCATCATCTAACGCCTTGTCAATCTCTTCCTCTTCTGAAAAATCTTCGTCTAGGAAGTCATCGTCTTCTATTTTTATCACCTCTTAATTTTTTCTTTAATAGTTAGGTATATATATCTATAGGATATACTGTATATATTATGGAGCAGAGAAGGTTGATTAAGTTCGGTAGCAGTTCTCATGTGCTTTCTTTGCCTAGCTATTGGCTGAAAAAGAACAAGCTTGGAAAAGGTGACTTTTTGTACGTTGAGGAGAATGGTAATGGAGAGCTGACTGTTTCTGGCGAATTGAAAAGAGAGAAACCATTAAAGAAAATCACTATTTTTGCCGATGGAAAACAAATTGAAAGGTTGAGCAGGGAAATACTATCTGCATATATTAATAATTATGATGCGATAAAGATAAGCGGAAGCAATTTGAGCAGGATAATGAAGGATTTAAGAAAGATTCTGCATAGCTTTGTTGCGCTTGAGATTGTGGAAGAAGATGATAATAAAATTGTAGCTAAAGATTTTTTGAACATAAGAGATGTTTCTATTTCTGAGAACATTAGGAGGATAGATATTATAATCAGAGGGATGATGAATGATATGAAGAGATGCGTTGATGAAGACTGCGCTGATTCTATTTATCAGAGAGACTTTGACGTTAATAGGTTTAGCTTTTTATTGCTGAGGGCGATTAACGGCGCTGTTGAAGACCCTAATGTTGCAAGGCTTTTGAATGTGAAAAGCAGCGAGCTGATGCTGATAAGACTGTTGAGCGTTAATATAGAGGAAATTGGCGACGAGATTAAAAGGATATCAAGATTTTTGAGCTCCCAAGATCTTGATGATAAATTAAAAAAATCTTTGCTGCTACTTCTTTCTGACGTTGAAAAATCATACCTTGATGTGATGAAAGCATATTATACGAAGGATGTCGAGCTTGCATTTGAGGTCGATTTCTGGAAAGATGACTTTGTGGAGAAATGCAATAAGCTTTATGATAAACATCCTGTAAGCGGATTTGCTAGGATACTTGAAAGGCTAAAAAAGATGAGTTCAGGAATCAGCAATTTGGCATGGGTAATATACAGCTCAGGATTCGAGAATGAAAAGAAATGAGCGGGGGAGATTCATGATCGGAATTGCGACTGGTATCGGGGGTTTCTGCTTGAGCCTGTATTTAACTAGGTATTTGTCTAAAAGAATTTATGAATCAGCATTGGAGCGCTTCTTTTTTATAAAATTTGAATCCCTTGATGATGACTTAGAAACTTTAAAGAAGATAAATGCGGATAGAGACAATATAAAATTTAACAGGAGCTTAAAACCTGACAGCTCTTTAGACTCTATGTTGCTTGATTTTGATGATTACATAAGAGAAAGATACGTTGATAATTATCCTCTTTCCGGATTTGAATTTTCTAAAAACCTGATTGAGAGATATGATCTTAAATTGAACGCGCTGAGAAATTTATATAGAACTATGGATGTTTTTAAATTTCAATAAGTTTTCCATTGTTTCCAGGATTCACGATGAAAGTCGAATATAATTTATCTTTTTTATTTTCATTTTCATGCAGGTGACCGCAGATGCTAAGCTTTGGTTTTACTTCTTTTATTAATTTCCTGATTGACCTGCTGCCCTGATGGCCGAGATTTTTCAGATAATCTAGATTTGTTTTATACGGAGGCTGATGTGTTACCAGGATTAATGTTTTTTTCTCTGCTGCTTTTTTTATTTTTGGAATTAACTTCTCCAGCTCAGGATTTTTTCTTCCAAAGCCTCCAAGACCATAACCAAAAAATAAATAATTATTTATTTGATAGATTTTTTTATGAATGTTAATTGCAAACTTTGTTTTTTGGCATGCTTTTGTTAATTGAGAATTAGCTTCGTGATTTCCCGGAATTATTAATAAAGGCAGATTTGTTTTCTCGAACATATTTAACAGTTTTTGCAAGCCTATGCTAAAGTTTGTTAAATCTCCTGCGCAGATTATAATATCTGGAGCTGAGTTTTGTATTTTTTTAATTAAAGAAGAGATTGCTTTTTTATCTCCATGAGTGTCTGTGAATGCGAAGAGTTTCAT